>NZ_UFSM01000004.1 GCF_900445235.1 Aminobacter aminovorans
GACTTACGAGTCCGGCACCACCGACTTCTTTCCGATCCTGACCAAGGTGATCGGCACCTCGCCTGACCACATCGTGCTGTCGGGTGTTTCGCCTTCAGATGTCGGCCCGCTGATCAAGGCGGCGCGCGAACTGGGCTTCACGGGAACCATGAGCACCGAGACCGGACAGGACCCGAAGGCGATCTATGAGGTTGCGGGTGATGCAGCTAACGGCTTCATCGCCGCTGGCGGCGCCAGCACCGAAGCGATCCGCAGCGACTTCATGGTCAAGTTCATCGAGCGCTACACCAAGGATTGGGGTGAGTGGAACGATGTCGCCGGCCTGTATGTCTACGGTCCCGAGATCATGATCCAGACGCTGCAGAGCGTCGGACCGAAGGCCCTTGACGACACTGAAGCCTTCAAGGCCGCCTTGGACGGTTTCGTCGGCAAGAACCCGTTCCTCAAGGAAGGCGGCGAGCTGAAATATGTCGGCCGCACCGACTACGGCCAGCCGCGTCAGGTGTCCGTGCCGATCGTCGTGCAGCAGGTCGAAAACGGCGAATACAAGCCGCTGTTCGTCGGAAAACTCCCTGACTGACGAACCCGGGCGGCGGTTCGCCCCCAATGACCGCCGCCCGCACTTCCCTCGCATGAGGTCCGCATGACGCGGACCGCGGATGGGCGGAAGGTCCATCCTCGCACAGGAGACTTCGCATGACGCAGGTTATGCTCAATGCACTTGTCGTCGGAACGACCTACGCGCTGATCGCGCTCGGCATCACCATCATCTTCAGCATCATGAAGGTGGTGAATTTTGCCCATGGTCAGCTCTACATGATCGGCGGGTTCGTCGTTTACTACTTCAATGTCGTGTTCGGGCTGCCGTTCTGGTTCGGCCTCGTTATGTCCTTCCTGATCGTCGGCCTGCTCGGCGTGGCCATGGAACTGTTCCTGTTCCGGCCGGTGATGCTGCGCGTCAAGCGCGAGGAGGTGACGATGCTGCTGGCCATGGGCACGGCGGTGTTCCTCGAAAGCCTGGCGCTGATCGTCTTCGGCGAAAAGCAGCGAGGCGTTCCCCCAATCGCAACCGGCGTCATCGAAGTTTTCGATGCGAGGCTGCCCACCGGACGCATCGTCGTCATCGTCGTCGCAGCGATGCTGATCGCCGCCTTGATGGCCTTTATCGGCTACACCAAGACCGGACGAGCGCTCCGGGCCATGGCGCAGGACCGCGAGGCGACCGCTCTTCAGGGCGTCAATCTCAAATGGCTCTCCGCCATGGGTTTCGGCCTCGGTACTGGCCTTGCCGGCCTGTCCGGGGGGCTGCTCGTGGCAATCTTCGCCGTTCACACCGGTGCCGGCACGGCGATCTCGATCAAGGCATTCCTGATGATCATGATCGGTGGTGCGGGCGTGCTCTCCGGCGCCATCCTTGGCGGCTTCGTCCTGGGTTTCCTCGAATCTGTCGGCTATGCGCTTTTGCCGGGCTCGCTGACCTTTCTCATCATCTTCCTGATCGTGATCTGCTTCCTCATCGTGAGGCCGAACGGGATCATGGGTAAGCCCTGGGGCTGAGACGACCATGCAAAAGACCATATCCATGCCAAATGTGAACCTGTCCCCAAGCGAGCAGCGAAGCTCCTCGCTGAAGCCCATCGGGCTGGGGCTGCTGATCGCGGCAGGTTACTTCCTTGCCGTTCCGCTGGTCTTCGGTGCCAATGGCTACCTGCTCAACGTATTCACCACCATGGCTGCCGTCAGCTTCATCAGCTTCGGTGTCTGGCTGACCTTCGCCATCGGCCGCATCAAACCTTGCCCAGGCAGGATTTGCGCTGATCGGGGCATACGTAACAGCCATCTTGGTGTCGCGGCTCGGCGTCTCGTTCTGGATCTGCCTGCCACTGTCGGGAGCAGTCGCGGCCCTGCTCGGCGGCCTGATCGGCTGGCCGGTGCTGCGTCTCAAGGGCGTCTATTTCGCCATGATCACGCTCTGCATCACCGAGGCCTGCCGCCTGACGGCTTTGAGTTTCCCGGCCCTGACCAATGGCGCCCAGGGCATCGTCGACCTTCCGCTTCCCAGCGAATTGTCGTTGTTCGGCCTGACCATCATTCCGGCCTTCGAAAAGGGCGCTCGGCTGCCGTTCTTCTACCTCGCCGGCACGCTGATGCTGCTCGGCCTTTGGTTCATGTGGCTTCTCGACACCAGCCGTGTCGGCGCCGTGTTCCGCTCGCTTAGGCAGAACGAGGATTTGGCGTCGAGCCTTGGCATCAATGTCGCCAAGTATCGTGTCGTCGCCTTCATGGTCAGCTGCTTCTATGCCGGCGTCGGCGGTGCCTTCTTTGCCACTCTGCAGCAGAACGTCTACCCCACCACTTTCCAGGTGCTCGATAGCGTCTACTTCATGGTCTACTGCTTCGTCGGCGGTCTCGAATTCGTCGTTGGCCCGCTGGTAGGCGCCGTCGTCATGATGAGCAGCTTCGAACTCCTGCATGAGTTCCAGCGCTATCAGACCGTCATTTTCTCCGGCCTGATGATCCTGTGCATCCTGCTCATGCCGAACGGAATCCTGAGCGTCATCAAGCGGCGCTCCGGCAAGTCGGAGGAGGCATCCAATGCTTGAAGTTCGCGGATTGACCAAGATCTTCGGCGGCTTGACCGCAGTGAACGACCTGAACTTCACGTTGGATGCGGGCGAGATCCTTTCCATTATCGGGCCCAACGGCGCCGGCAAGAGCACCTGCTTCAAGCTGATCGCCTCCTTCCTCACCCCGACGAGCGGAACCGTCCGTTTCAACGGCAAGGACATTACCGGCATCGGACCGCATGCGGTTGCCCGCCACGGCATCGTCAGGACGTTCCAGGAAAACACCAGCTTCCAGGACATGACCGTGCGCGAGACGGTGCTGCTCGGCTACCACAAGGACTGCAAGGCTTCGCTCGCCGGCATGATCTTCCGGACGCCGCGCGCCAGGAAGGACGAGCGGGAAGCCGGCGAATACGCGGATCACGTACTCGACCTGCTCGGCATGGCACACCTTGCCAACACGGTGTCCGCCGCCTTGCCGCATGGCATGCTGCGCAATCTCGGCATCGCGGTAGCGCTTGCTGCCAAGCCAAAGCTCATCCTGCTCGACGAGCCGTTTGCCGGGCTGAACTCGGACGAGACCAAGCGCGGCGTCGAGCTGATCCGCAAAATTCGCGACGAGGGCGTCACGCCTATCCTGGTCGAGCACGACATGGCCGCGGTGATGTCGGTCAGTGAACGCATCGTGGTCGTCAGCTTCGGCAGCAAGATCGCCGAGGGCACGCCGGCGGAGATCCAGCAGAACGAGAAGGTCATCGAAGCTTATCTCGGCGCGGAAGACACGGAGATCGGCCTATGAGCGCGCAATTCTCGATCCGGGACCTCGCCGTGTCTTATGGCCGGGTTCGCGCCGTGAAGGGTGTTTCCCTCAATGCCGGCGAGGGGGAGATCATTTCCCTCATCGGCGCCAACGGCGCCGGCAAGTCCTCCATTCTGCGCGCCATTACTGGCCTGACCCCGCCTGAGAGCGGTGAGATCTGGTTCGACGGCGAGCGCATCGATGGCAAGGGGCCAGACCAGATCGTGGCGCGCGGCGTGGCGATGGTGCCGGAAGGACGGCGCATCTTCCCGTTCATGAGCGTGCGCGACAACCTTCTGATGGGCGCCTACCGCCGCAAGGACAGCGCCGGTGTCGCCGCCGATCTCGACGGCATCCTGACGCGGTTCCCCCGCCTGCGCGAGCGCATCGGCCAGCAGGCCGGCAGCCTGTCCGGCGGCGAGCAGCAGATGGTGGCGATCGGCCGCGCGCTGATGTCCAAACCGCGGCTTCTGCTGCTCGACGAACCGTCGCTCGGCATCGCGCCGATCATCGTTCGCGAGATCGCCCGCTTCATCACCAGCATCAACCGCGACAATGGCGTCAGCGTCATTCTCGTCGAGCAGAACTCGCGCATGGCGCTCAAGCTCTCCAGTCGTTCCTACGTGCTCGAGACGGGCAAGATCGCCTTGTCTGGGCCTTCGCATGAGCTGGCCGAGAACGACGACGTCCGCCGCGCCTATCTCGGCGGCTAGGGGTAGATCATGAAGATCGAGATCATCAATCCGACGACCACTGCGGCTTTCGCCAGGAAGAACCTGGCTGCCGCGCAAGGCGTCGCCGCACCGGGCACCGAGATCCTGTCAGTCTCGGTCGAGAGCGGCCCGCCGTCGATCGAAAGCCACTACGACGAAGCCCTGGGCACGATCGGCATCCTCGAACGGATTCACGAGGGCGAGGGCGCTGGCGTCGACGGATATGTCATCGCCTGCTTTGGCGATCCGGGCTATCTCGCCGCCCGCGAGCTCGCACGCGGACCCGTAATCGGTATCGCCGAGGCGGCCTTCCACGTTGCCAGCATCGTGGCGACCCGCTTCTCGGTGGTCACCACGCTCGCCCGCACCAAGATCATCTGCGAGCATCTGTTGCAGGTCCACGGCTTCGAACATCAGTGCCGCAAGGTCCGGGCTTGCGGGCTCGAGGTTCTCGAACTCGAGGAGACCGGCATGGCGGCCTGCCATGACATCGTCGAGGAATGCCGCCGCGCCGTCGCCGAAGACGAGATCGGCGCCATCGTGCTCGGCTGCGCCGGCATGGCCGACCTGGCCTCGCATATCCAGGAGGAGATCGGCGTTCCGGTCATCGAAGGTGTCACCGCCGCAACCAAGCTGGTCGAAGGCATCGTCGCCCTGAGGCTCGGCACCAGCAAATTCGGTGACCTGGCTTATCCGCTGCCCAAGCGGCTGAGCGGATCGGTGAAGCATCTTGAAATCGCACCGCGCGACTAGGCCGGCGTCCGTCCGGAACAGGTAGAAAGGATCGAACAATGTCATACCCCCGCGATATGGTCGGCTACGGCAACAGGCCGCCGATGGCCAACTGGCCGAACGGCGCCAAGCTCGCGCTGCAGTTCATCGTCGCCTTCGAGGAGGGATCCGAGAACTGCGTCCTGCACGGCGATGCCCATTCGGAGAACTTCATCTCCGACATCATCGGCGCGCCGCAACTGTTCGGCGTGCGCAACATGAACATGGAGTCGCTCTACGAGTATGGCACGCGCGTCGCGTTCTGGCGCGTGTTCGACGAGTTCAAGCAGCGCGACATCAACACCACTGTTCTGGCCAACGGCCTGGCGCTGCAGCACTACCCCGAGGCCGGCAAGATCATGCACTCCCTCGGCCACGAGATCGCCAGCCACGGCTGGAAGTGGATCGACCACCAGTGGATGGGCGAGGACACCGAACGCGCCCAGATGAAGCTTGCCATCGACACCATCACGCGGGTGACTGGCGAGCGGCCGGTCGGCTGGTACACCGGACGCTGCAGCCCCAACACGCTCAAGCTGGTGGTGGAGGAGGGTGGCTTCCTCTACGATTCCGACACCTATGCCGATGACCTGCCCTATTGGGAAAACGTCAACGGCAAGCAGCATCTGCGCATTCCCTACACACTCGAAGCCAACGACATGCGTTTTGTGGCGGCCGCCGGCTTCAACTCCGGCGACCAGTACTTCACCTATCTCAAGGACACGTTCGACGTGCTCTATCGCGAGAGCGACAGGACGCCGCGGATGATGTCCACCGGGCTCCACCTGCGCATCGTCGGCCGCCCCGGGCGTTGGGCTTCGTTCCTGCGCTTCCTCGACTACGTCCAGAAGCACGAAGGCGTCTGGATCTGCCGGCGCGACGAAATCGCCCGCCACTGGCACAAGCACCATGCACCTGAGCGGCAGTAGCGGCGCAAGGCTCCGGGATAGCATCATGTCGACTTACCTCAACGAAACCGACGCCGGGCGGCGCATCATGCGGCGCTGCGACGAGCTTGGCAGCATCAGCGAGCCGGGCGTTGGCGTGACGCGGCTCTATCTGTCGCCGCAACATCGCACGGCCGCCGAAACCATTGCCGGATGGATGCACGATGCCGGCATGGACGCGCGTATCGACGAGGCCGGCAACGTCGTCGGCCGCTACCATTCCGACAGCGACGGCGGGCCCTATCTCGTTACCGGCTCGCATATGGACAGTGTTGTCCATGCCGGCCGCTATGACGGTCCGCTCGGCGTGCTGACCTCGCTCGACTGCGTCGCAGTACTTCATGGCCACGGCCGTCGCCTGCCGTTCGGTATCGAGGTCGTTGCCTTCGCCGACGAGGAGGGCACACGGTTCAGGACGACGCTCGCTGGAAGCCGGGCCATATCAGGGCAGTTCGGCGACGACCTCTTCAACGCCAGCGACGAGCAGGGCATCAGCGTTCGCGAGGCCATGATCGAATTCGGTCTCGATCCCGAGGCCGTCGCGGCGGCCGCCCATCGGCCGGACGAATTGATCGGTTATGTCGAGTTGCATATCGAGCAGGGCCCGGTGCTGCAGGCTTCGGGCCTGCCGGTCGGCGTGGTGACCGCGATCAGCGGCCAGACGCGCGCTGTGTTGAAGCTCAAGGGTGCGGCCAACCACGCCGGCACGGTGCCGATGGGCATGCGCAAGGATCCGCTTCTGGCGGCGAGCGAAATCGCGCTCGCGGTCGAGCGCATAGCCTCGGCCCATCCCGACACGGTCGGCACCGTCGGCTTCATCAAGGCGGATCCAGGATTGATCAACGTCATTCCCGGTGAGGTGTCGCTGACCGTCGATCTGCGTTCACAGGCCGACGGCATCCGCCAAGCCGCCTTCGACGAACTCGGCATCGCTGCGCGGGCCATCGCCGCAAGGCGGGGGGTGGAGATCGACATCGACAAGATTCTCGATCTCAAGTCCTGCCCATGCGCACTCGATTTCGTCGACCGCATCGAGGCAGCTGTCGAAGCGGCAGGGGTGCGGCCCCTGCGCCTGCCCAGCGGTGCCGGCCATGACGGCATGGCGATGAGCGCGATCACGGACATCGGCATGATCTTCGTTCGCTGCAAGGACGGCATCAGCCATTCGCCGGAGGAGTCGGTCACCGCTGCAGACGTTGCAACGGGGGCGGCTGTGCTCCTGCATTTCATCGAGAATTTTCAGGGAAGACCCTAATGGAACCGAACCCTATCGCAAAACGCCCCGGCCTCGGTTCAGAGCGTCTGCTGGATTACATCCGTTCGCATCGCGACGACCAGGTGCGCATGCTGGCAGAACTGGTCAAGGTGCCGTCCGACAACCCGCCCGGAGATTGCGCAGCGCATGCCGATCGCGCTGCCCAATTGTATGAAGGCCTTGGTTTCACGGTCGAGCGACACAAGGTGCCCGACGCGCTGGTTACGAGCGTCGGCATGATCAGCGCCACCAATCTGATTGTCCGCCATACGTTTGGCCCCGGTCCGACCATCGCGCTCAATGCGCATGGCGACGTCGTAGCGCCTGGCGAAGGCTGGACGGTCGATCCCTACGGCGCCGAGATCAAGGATGGCTGGATGTACGGTCGGGGCGTGGCAACCTCGAAGTCCGACTTCGTCACTTATGCCTATGCGCTGCTGGCGCTGCGCGCATTGGGCGAGAAGCTGTCGGGCACGATCGAAATCCACCTGACCTATGACGAAGAGGTCGGCGGCGACATCGGCCCGCTCTATTTGCTGCAACAGGGCTTGACCAAGCCGAATTACGCGATCTGCGCCGGCCTGTCCTATGGCGTCGTCACTGCCCACAATGGCTGCCTGCATCTCGACATCGACGTCCGCGGCAAGTCCGCTCATGCGGCACGACCCGAAACAGGCATCGACGCGCTCGAGGCTGCAACGCACATCCTGAGCCGGCTCTATTCGCTGCGCTCGGGTTTTTCGGAGCAGCGCTCGTCGGTCGAAGGCATCACCACGCCGTCGCTGGTCGTCGGGCTGATCTCTGGCGGCATCAACACAAACGTCGTCCCCGACAAGATCGTGATGCGTGTCGACCGTCGGATGATCCCGGAGGAGAACGGTCCGGAGGTGGCGAGCGACCTGATCGCCTTCATCGAGGCGACCGCGCGGGAGATGCCGGGCGTCGAATGCCATGTCCGGCAATTGATGCTGGCCAATCCGCTGAAGCCGCTCGATGGGCAGGAACGTCTGGCTGGTGCGTTGCAGAGGCATGCCTCGGAACTCGCCGGAGAGGCCGTCCCGACGCATGGGGTGCCGCTCTATACCGATGCGCGGCACTACAGCAACGCCGGCATCCCGACGGTGCTGTACGGCGCCGGCCCGCGAACGATGCTCGAGGCCAATGCGCACCGTGCCGACGAGAAGCTCAAGATCGACGACCTCGTGCTGGCGACCAATGTCGTGACGCTGGCTCTTTACGACATGCTTACCGGCAACGCCTGACGGTTTGTGGCGAAGGCGTTCGAGCGTTGCGCAGAGGCGGTCCATCGGCCGCCTTTCCTGCCGGATAGGGCATGGAACGCAACTGCTTGCTGGCACGCCCCGCTTGCGTGGCTGGATCGCAGAGCTGCGTTGCCTTTCCCGCGCGGTCAGGATATCTCTATGGAACTGGAAACAGTGGCGTTTCCCAAATCTCCCAAAGCAGACTCCGCCCGGCTCGCGCCGATGACCGGGTGGTATTCTATCGACCTGATCAATAGGTGGCTTATATCGCATGGCGAATGGTGACTGGCGGATTGGCGTCCTGTTTTCCAATAGCGGAGTGACGGCAGCAGCCGAAACGGCCGAAGCCAACGCGACGCGCCTTGCGATCGAAGAGATCAATGCAGCCGGTGGCGTTCGCGGGCGCGGGATAAGTGCGGTCTTCTACGATCCGGAATGTTCGGCCAAGAAGTACCAGGAGCTTGCCGTTCGCCTCCTCTCCCAAGACGGCATCAAGATCATTTTCGGATGCTACATGTCGTCCGCCCGAAAAGCCGTACTGCCGGAAATCGAAGCCTATCGTGGTATGCTTTTTTACCCGACCTTCTATGAAGGGTTCGAGTATTCGACGCGCTGCTTCTATACGGGTTCGTCGTCGAACCAGAACGCGGTCCAGCTCGCGCGCTACCTGATCGAGAATTACGGCACGCGTTTCCTGCTGGTCGGCTCGAACTACGTATTCCCCTATGAATACAACCGCGTTGTCATGGACCTTGTGACCAGGGCCAAGGGCACCATTCTCGACGAAATCTATGTGCCCGTCGAAGCGGTCCGCAAGGACTTCAACCGTGTCATCAAGCAGATCGTCAAGCTGAAACCCGACATCGTGGTGTCGACGGTTGTCGGCACGGGTGCGGTCATGCTCTACGAAGCCTATAAGGAAGCGGGCTTCGACGTCGCAACGATGCCGATTGCCAGCCTGACGACCACCGAAGCGGAAGTCGCCGAGATGGTGCCTGATATCGCTGCGGGACACCTGACCTCCGCATCGTTCTTCGAAACGCTCGACACGCCTCAGGCGCGGCGGTTCGTTTCGGCCTACAAGCAACGGTTCGGCGCCGATGCGCCTGTAACGGCGGGCGCCGAGGCCGCCTACTTCCAGGTTCACCTCTACGCCAAGGCGCTGGAACTGGCTGGCACGGATGAGCCGGAAGCGCTGGCCAAGCATCTCGCCGGGCTGGAGTTCGAAGCGCCGCAAGGGCGGATACGCATCGACCCCGACAACCACCACACCGAACTGTGGTCACGTATCGGTCGTGTCAACGCGGAGGGCAAGTTTGACATCATCTGGCAGTCCGAGACGAGGATCAGGCCGGATCCCTATTTCGTCACGGCGTCATTCGATGATTGGATGAGCAAACCCCATCAGCTGAAACGCAAGGCTTAGCGGATCGTTTTCGGTGCCAACCAGTATTCTCCAGGACCTGAAGGGCTTGCGCGTCCAAGTCATACACCCGCCGGACCAGGCGGGGTTGGCGCTGGTCGAGCATCTCAGGCGCATCGGCTGCAGCTGCGAGACGACCTGGCCTTTGCCCGATGCGATCAATCCATCGGCCGTGGTGGTGCTGGTCTCGATCGAGCAGGAGAACCGCGACAAGATCCTGAGCCTGTTCCGGCCGGTCGAGCCGTCGGATCCGGCCCTGGTGGCGGTGGTGACCTATGAGGACCCCAGCACGCTGCAGGTGGTGCTGGAATGCGGCGCGCTTGCGGTCATCGAGCGGCCGATCCGCCCGTTTGGCCTGCTCACCAATCTGACCATCGCGCGCGCGCTCTGGCTCGAACGTCAGAACGCCAGCAAGCGCATCCGCAAGCTGGAGCGGAAGCTGGCCGGCAACAACCGTATCCTGCGTGCGAAGAACATTCTGATGGAAACACAAGGGCTTAGTGAACAGGACGCGTATGAGAACATTCGCCGGCAAGCGATGGCCAAACGCGTACCGATGGACGATCTGGCGAGTGCTATCATCAACGCGCATGAGCTCTTGACGTTCAAGGACATGCGTGACTAATATGAAAAATAATTGACGCCGGGTGAAGCTTGGCGTCGATGCGGTGTGAGACAATGTGGTCCGCACCGAGTGGCTATGTAGCCCGCAAGCTCCTTGTCGGAGTTGGCGGGCTTTTTTGTTTTTCGGCTTCCGACAAGGCCGTTGGCAGCCGTTGGTTCGAACTCTGCAGCACTTCTTGACGCTCGTTGGTCAGCGCATGCGAACGCGTGCGTGGCATCGCCTTTGCTTGGCGGCAGCTCACCTCCTTTCGGTCGGGTCTGTCGCCTCCGGCCTGGAGGGCCTTACGATTGTAGAAGAACAGATTGATATTTCATCAAAATAGTGGATCGATTTATTCATTATCATTTGTGATGATGAGGATAGTTATTTGAGCAATTGTTTTGCTTGGAGAAAAATATACTGAATAACTATTGCTTATTATAATTTTCTAATACAGCCTGTAGTTGGTCGCGAATGGGGCGGCTTCACAAAAAATCAAACGCACAACGATGCGAACAGGAGGACCAATGAAAAACCACGATAGGCGTACGTTTCTGAAGGCATCAGGCCTCGCGGCCGTCGGACTGGCCGCACCTGCAATCCTGCGTCTCGGCGACAAGGCCTGGGCAGCCGACGAGATTCCCGTCGGCATCATGTATTCGCTGACCGGGACCACGGCGATCGTCGAGAAATCGATGAACCAGTGCGCCCAGATGGCAATTGACGAAATCAACGCCAAGGGCGGTGTTCTTGGCCGCAAGCTGCGCGCCATCATCGAAGATCCGGCGTCCGAGCCGCGCATCTACAGCGAAAAGGCCCGCAAGCTGACGATCGAGGACCAGGTTCCGGTGATCTTCGGCTGTTACACCACGGCCAGCCGCAAGGCTGTTCTGCCGGTCGTCGAGCGGCGCAAGGGCTTGCTCGTCTGGCCGACCTGGTATGAAGGCGAGGAGTGCTCCAAGAACGTGCTTTATGCCGGCTCCGCAGTGCCCAATCAGCAGCTGGAAAATTCGCTGCCCTGGCTGCAGAAGAGCCTGGGCAAGAACAAGGTGTTCATCGTCGGCTCCGACTATGCGTTCCCGCGCGGAATGGCCAAGACATCGAAGACGATCTGCGAAAAGATCGGTATGCAGGTGGTCGGCGACGAATACCTGCCGCTCGGTCACACCGAGTGGGCGTCGATGGTTTCCAAGATCGGCTCGAGCGGCGCCGACGTGATTTTCTCCAACGTGGTGGGCGACTCGATCGTCGCCTTCTACCGGGAGCTGCGTAACCAGGGCTACGACTTCGACAAGCTGCCGCTCTGCGCCTCGACGACGACGGAGGTCGAGATCAAGGCGATGGGCCCGGAATATGCGCTCGGAAGCTATGTTTCGCTGCCCTATTTCCAGACTGTCGACACGCCCCAGAACAAGGTGTTCGTAGAAGCATTCAAGGCTTATGCCGGCGCCGATGCCGTGACCCACGCCGCGATGGAGGCGGTCTATATCGGCGTCAACATGTGGGCGATGGCCGCAGAAAAGGCAGGCGATCTGGCGCCTGATGCGATCGTGGCAAGTGCCGGCGGGCTGTCTTTCGACGCCCCCCAGGGCAAGGTCACCATCGACCCCGACAATCTGCACAGCTACCTGACGCCGCGTATCGGCAAGACCCGCGCCGACGGCCTGCTCGACATCGTCGACCAGTACGCCGAACCGCTGGTGCCGCTGCCTTATTCCAGCGTCGGTGAGACCGCCGACAAGCGGGTCTGCACGACGGGCGGGGCAACGCTCTAGTCCCGGACTGCCAGCTGTGCCGGCGCGGAGTCCGTGCCGGCACGCCCCCGACCAACGCGGATGGAAGCGGCATGGAAACTTTTGTCATCGGCCTGAGCATTGCATCGATATTGTTCATGGTCGCCCTCGGCCTGGCGATCATCTATGGCACCATGAACGTCATCAATCTCGCCCATGGCGAGATGGTGATGATCGGCGCCTACACCACGGTGCTGGCAACCAAGCACCTCGGCTTCAACATCTATCTCTGCCTGCCGCTGGCGTTCCTGGTGACGGCGACATTCGGGCTGATCATCGAGCGTACCGTCGTGCGCAGGCTCTACGGCCGGCTGCTCGACACCTTGCTGGCGACTTGGGGTATCGCGCTCATCCTGCAGCAGCTGATCCGCATCCATTTCGGGCTCGGCCTGTTCGGCGTCGAGATCGATGGTTTGGGCTCCGACCTTCAGAACGTTCCGGTTCCTGCCGAACTGCAGCAGGCTATTCAACTTTTCGGCGCCAACATCCCGGTCTACAGGGCCTTCGTCTTCGTCACCGCGCTGGCGCTCGGCGCCATCACCTGGCTCGTCATGTACAGGACGCGCTTCGGCAGCCAGTTGCGCGCCGTTTCGGTTGCCCGCAACACTGCGGCTGCTTGCGGCATCAACGACAAGCGCGTCAACATGCTGGCCTTTGCCTACGGCTCCGGCCTCGCCGGCGTCGCTGGTGTCCTTGTGTCGGGGTTCAAGACCGTTTCGCCCGACATGGGCACACCCTATGTCGTCGACGCCTTCCTGGTCGTCGTCGCTGGCGGCGTCGGCCATCTGCTCGGCACCTTCGCCTCGGCCGGCATTCTCGGCGAAGTCCAGAGCTTCGTCGCCACATGGGCAAACGACGTCTACGGACGGACGGTCCTGTTTGCCGTCGTGATCTTCATTCTCCTGTTCAAGCCTCAGGGCCTCTTCGTCACCAAGAGCCGCTGAGCTTGGCCGCAACATGGACGAGCGCATGACTTACCGCACCGCTTCCATCATCGCCTACGTCGTCTTCTTTGCCGTTGTGCTTGCGCTTCCGCTGGTGCTCAACAGCTTCTGGACCAACCGCGTCGCGATCTATCTGGTCTATTCGATCTGCGCGATCGGCATAAGCATGTCGTGGGGCTATGCCGGCATACTCAGCCTCGGCCAGGGCCTGTTCTTCGGAATGGGCGCCTACATGCTAGCGATGTCGCTGACCCTCGCCGTGCCGGAAAACAATCCGGTGCCGCAGCTGATGCTGCTCAACATGGAACCCAATGCGGTTCGCGACCTGTGCTGTGTCACGACGGGCTCGTTCCTGTGGATACCGTTCCGTTCGGTGGCGGTCGGCATGATAGCGGGCATCGTCGTGCCCTGTATCCTGGCCGCCGGCATCGGCTACGTCATGTTCAAGCGGCGCACCACCGGCGTCTATGTCAGCATCATCACGCTGGCCTTCGCGCTGATCGGGCAATTGCTCATCATCAACAACCAGCCCCTGACCGGCGGCTTCAACGGGCTGGCCGACCTGGCCCTGCTGGAGATCGGCGGCTTCGAGTTCGACCCCTACGGACCGAGCGCCTACTACGCCGTTGCGCTGACGCTGATCGCGGTGATCCTGCTCGCCCGCTACATGCTGACGGGGCGCATCGGCCAGGTGCTCAAGGCCATTCGCGAGGACGAGGCACGTGCCCGCTATCTCGGCTACGACGTCGAGAACTACAAGCTCTTCATCTTCTGCGTCTCGGCCGGCGTCGCCGGCCTGGCGGGAATGCTCTTCACGCTCACCTCGGAATTCGCAACGCCGTCGCTGATGGCGACGTCGCTCAGCATCTCGATGGTGATCTGGGCGGCAACCGGCGGCCGTGCATCGCTGCTCGGGGCCTGCATCGGTGCGCTGATCGTCAACTTCGTCGGCTCGCTGGCCAGCGAAAGCGCGACTTTCCAGCCGGTGTGGCCTATCATCCTGGGGCTGCTTTTCGTCGTCGTCGTGCTGTTCATGCCGAATGGCATAGCCGGGATTTTCAAGGCGTTCATCGACCGTCCTGGCAAGGCTGAACGCTTCGCCAAATCCGAACTGTCGGCAAGGGAGGCATGAACGATGAATGCCGTTCATAGGTCACCTCAAGCAGCAACCGCATCGGCTGCCCCAATCCTGCGGACCCAGAACCTGACGGTACGGTTCGATGAGTTTCCCGCCGTGCGCGACGTCGACCTGTCGATCGCCGATGGCGAGCTCCGAGTGATCATCGGGGCCAATGGCGCCGGCAAGTCGACCCTGCTCGACCTTCTGTGCGGCAAGACGCTGCCATCCGAAGGCGAGATCTGGCTGCGCGACCGCAACATCACAGGCATCGGCGAGGCAGCCATCGCCCGCAGTGGCGTCGGCCGCAAGTTCCAGACGCCGACGGTGTTCAAGGACATGACGGTGCTGGAAAACCTGCAGGTGGCGAGCAACCGCCGGGTACGTGTCTTCGAAAACCTGTTCGAGCGCGTGAGGCGGGGACCGAGCGACAAGGAGGTCGCGGTTGCCGAGCGCACCGGGCTTCTCGGCTCGATGAAGCGCAAGGCCTCGGAACTGTCGCATGGCCAGCTGCAATGGCTCGAACTGGCGATGGTGCTGAGCCAGGAGCCCAAGATAATCCTGCTCGATGAACCCGCCGCCGGAATGACCGCGGCCGAAACCGACAAGACTGCGGAACTGCTTTTGGATCTCGCCGGCGGCCACACGGTTCTGGTGATCGAGCACGACATGGCCTTCGTCCGCCGCATCTGCCGCACCATCACCGTGATGCACCAGGGGGCGGTGCTCGCCGAGGGAACCGCCGACGAGATCGAACGCAACCCTGCAGTGATCGAGGCTTATCTTGGATCGGCGACACTCAGCCATGCTTAAGTTCAAAAACCTCAACGCGTTCTACGGAACCAGCCACATCATCCACGATCTCAACCTCGAAATCCGCGAGGGCGAGGTCTTCTGCATCATGGGTCGCAACGGCGTCGGCAAGACGACGCTGCTGCGCAGCCTGCTCGGCATCGACGTGCAGACCAAGGGCGCCATCGAGTTCGAAGGCACCGACATCAGCGGCGACCTGACCTACCAGCGGGCGAGGCGCGGCATCGGCTATGTGCCGCAAGGGCGCGAGATCGTGCCGGGGCTCAGTGTGCTCGACAACATCCTGCTCGGCTGCAACGCGCGCGCCGATGGCCAGACCTCGGTGCCGCCATTGGTCTGGACGCTGTTTCCGTTCCTGAAGGACCACCTCCACCGGCGCGGCACCAACCTCTCGGGCGGGCAGCAGCAACAGCTGGCGATTGCCCGCGCATTGGCAACCGACCCCAGTATCCTGGTTCTCGACGAGCCGACCGAGGGCATCCAGCCCAACATCGTCGAGCACATCGAAGAGGCGATCGTGTCGCTCAACCGGGACCATGGCCTGACCATCATCCTCGTCGAGCAGAAGATACGCTTCGCCCGAACCGCCGCACACCGCTTCGCCATACTCGAGAAGGGACAGATCGCGGCGGCCGGCGATACCGCAGAACTCAGTAATGAACTGATCCACAAGCATATGGGCCTGTAACCGCGCGAGCGGCCAAAAGACCCGAACGTAAAGCGCAGAAAGGAATGTCGAGATGCTTCGAGTTGAGAGCGTTGTCGGGAGCCGAAACGATCCCGGTCTGCATGAAGCGATTCATCATCTCGAGCATCACCATGCCGTGGAATTCGTGACGGTGGCCGTCGGCGATCTCGACCGTCGGCGGCTGATGGCGAAGACCGACAAGGGTGAGGAAGTGGCGATCACCTTACCGCGGGACCAGAAACTGCATGACGGCGCGGTGCTGGTGCTCGATGATCATCGCGCGGTGATCGTTCGCGCCGGCGAGCAGCGCTGGCTGAGGTTCAGCCCGCGCTCGGCCAGCGACGCACTGGAGCTCGGCTATCACGCCGGCAATCTGCACTGGCGTGTCCGCTTCGACGGCGAGGATCTGCTGGTCGCCCAGGACGGACCTGCGTCGGCCTATGCCGCGCGCATCGATCCGCTCATCTCGGGCGGTCGCGTCGCGATGAGCGAGGTGTCCGAATGAGCTTTTCGGCGGCAAATCTGCTCGTTGCCCTGCAGCATGCCGACGGGCAATTTCCTTCAGGTGGATTTGCCTTTTCCCAAGGGCTCGAGGCGTCGTCCTCGCTTGCCGGGAAACTGGGAGCTTTCGACTTCGCCGGTTTTGTCGACACCCAGATCCGACATCGCTGGGCCGATGCGGATCGTGTCGCGCTGGTCCGGTCTTTTCGATTTGCCGGAGATCTTGAGGCGCTGGCAGAGCTGGACCGTGAGGTCGAGGCGTCGACTTTCGTGGAGGGGCTGCGGTCGGGCTCGCGCCGCAACGGCACGGCTCTCCTGACCACCCATGGGCGCTTGGGAACCAAGGGAGCAGCAGCTTACCGCGCGATGGTTCGCAATGGTCGGGCCTCCGGCCACTTGGCAGTCGTCCAGGGTCTGGTGTGGCAGGCGATCGGCCTCGATGAGGCGACGGCCGTTGCGATCGGCGGCTATCAGATGGTCGCCTCGCTGGCGACGGCCGCTGTGCGGCTCGGCTCGATCGGCGCCATCGACGCGCAGGCGTCGATTGCCCGGGCGCTGCCTGAGATCGAAGCGGCAGCCAGCAGGCCCGTTGCCGACGATCAAGCGCTGCGTTCGTTCACGCCGCTCTGTGAGATCGCGGTCGCTATGCACGGCGCTTCGGGCCAGCGCCTGTTTTCGAATTGAGGAGTGCACACAATGCTGCTGACGCCGACCGAACTTGAACGACTGACCATCTATACGGCGGCCGAGCTGGCACGCAAACGCCGGGCCAAAGGTTTGCTGCTCAATTATCCCGAGGCCGTTGCCATCATTTCCGACGAGATACTCGAAGGCGCGAGAGAAGGTCGGTCGGTTGCCGAGATGATGTCGTTCGGCTCCGCCATCCTGACCCAGGCCGATGTCATGCCAGGCGTGGCCGCGATGCTGCCGATGCTGCAGATCGAGGCGACGTTCCGCGACGGCACCAAGCTGGTCACCGTGCATGAGCCGCTGCGCCCGGCCGCAGGTGCTGTTGCCGACGATGTCGAACCCGGGGCGATCATTACCGAGGAAGGCGAGATCGAGCTGAATGCCGGCCGCCGCAAGCTGACGCTCAAGGTCGTCAACACCGGTGACCGCCCGGTGCAGATCGGCAGCCACTACCACTTCTTCGAGGTCAACAAGGCGCTCGACTTCGACCGTGCGGCGGCCTTCGGCATGCGCCTCGACATCGCTGCCGGCACCGCCGTGCGCTTCGAGCCGGGACAGGAGAAGGATGTTCCGCTCACCACATTCGGTGGGCAGCAGCTGCTTTCGGGCCTCAACGGGCTGTCGAACGGCCAGGCCGACGATGCAGCGGTGAAGGCCGCTGCCCTTGCTAACGCCCGCGCCCGCGGCTTTCGCGGCGCCTGAGGGGAGGAACGATCATGGCAACCTTGTCACGCCGCGACTATGCGGCAATGTACGGCCCGACCACCGGTGACGGCTTCCGTCTCGGCGACACCTCGCTCGTCGCCGTCGTTGAAAAGGACTTCGCCGTCTATGGCGACGAGTGCCTGCATGGCGGCGGCAAGACACTGCGGGATGGTGCCGGCCTCGCCGCCGGCGTTACCAGCGCCGAGGGCGCGCTCGACTTCCTGTTGTGCAACGTGACGGTGATCGATGCCGTCGTCGGCATCGTCAAGGGTGATCTCGGCATTCGCGACGGCAAGATCGTCGGCATCGGCAAGGCCGGCAATCCGGCCACCATGGACGGCGTCGACCCGCGGCTCATCGTCTCGGCGGCGACCACGGTGCGGGACTGCGAAGGCCTTATCGCCACGGCCGGTGCGCTCGACGTCCATGTCCATTTCGACAGTGCCCAGCTCTGCGACCACGCGATCGCCTCCGGCATCACGACCATGCTCGGTGGCTCTCTCGGCCCAATCACCGTCGGGATCGACTGCGGTGGCCCGTTCAATGTCGGCAAGATGCTGCAGGCGGCCGAGCACTGGCCGATCAATTTCGGCTTCCTCGGTCGCGGCAACTCGCACCGGCCGGCATCGCTGATCGAGCAGATCGAGACCGGCTGCCTCGGCCTCAAGCTGCATGAGGACTGGGGTACCATGCCGGCCTCGATCGACACCTGCCTGACGGTGGCCGACGAGCTCGACTTCCCGGTCCAGATTCATACCGACACCTTGAACGAGTCCGGCTTCCTCGAGGATACGCTCGCCGCCATCAACGGCCGCACCATTCACATGTACCACACAGAAGGTGCCGGCGGCGGCCATGCGCCTGATATCATCAGCGTCGCCGGTGTGCCGTGGTGCCTGCCGTCCTCGACCAACCCGACCAATCCCTACACGATCAATACCTTCGACGAACATCTCGACATGACGATGGTGTGCCACCACCTCAACCCGGCCATACCAGAGGATGTCGCCTTCGCCGAAAGCCGCATCCGCGCCCAGACCATCGCCGCCGAGGACATCCTGCACGACATTGGCGCGATCTCGATGCTCGGCTCCGACAGCCAGGGCATGGGCCGCATCAACGAGGTGATCTGCCGCACCTGGCAACTCGCCGACAAGATGAAGAAGCAGCGCGGCCGCCTGTCCGAAGAGACCACGCGCTTCGGCGACAATGAACGCATCAAGCGCTACGTCGCCAAATACACCATCAATGCAGCGCGCACCTTCGGCATCGCGGAGCATGTCGGTTCGCTCGAAGACGGCAAGATGGCCGACATCGTGATCTGGCGGCCGGCCTTCTTCGGCATCAAACCGGAACTCGTCATCAAGGGTGGCTTCATCGCCTGGGGCGCCATGGGCGACAGCGCTGCCTCGCTGATGACCTGCGAGCCGCTGCTCCTGCGGCCGCAATGGGGCGCCTTCGGCCGCGCCAAGCAGGCACTGTCGGCCTGCTTCGTCAATCCGCTCGCCATCGACAGGGGCCTTGCCGCGACGCTCGACCTGAAAAAGGCCTTGCTGCCCTCGCGCGGCAATCGCGCCTTGTCGAAAAAGGACATGCTGCACAACGACGCCTGCCCCAATATCCGCGTCGATCCGCAGACCTTCGACGTTTTCGTCGATGGCGAACTGGCCACCTGCGAGCCGGCTTATGAACTGCCGCTGACCCAACGCTACATGCTGAGGTGACATCATGGACACCAGGACGTCTTTTCATTCGCCTGCACAGTCGCGTGTCGGAGCCGCCCGCATCGGCATTGGCGGTCCCGTCGGTTCAGGCAAGACCGCGCTTATCGAACGGCTGATCCCGGCTTTCGCGGCGCGCGGCGTGTCGCTTGCGATCGTCACCAACGACCTTGTCACCGCCGAGGATGCCGAGCGTATCCGGCGCTCCGGCCTGATCGACCCGGCGCGTGTGGCGGCGGTCGAGGCGGGCGCCTGCCCGCACACTGTCATCCGTGAGGACCCTACCCTCAACATCGCCGCCGCCGATGATCTGGAAGCCTTGTTTCCGGATGTCGAGCTGATCCTGATCGAGAGCGGCGGTGACAACCTCGCCTCGACCTTCTCGCTCGACCTCGTCGACTGGTGGATGTTCGTCATCGACGTTGCCGGCGGCGACGACATTCCGCGCAAGAACGGTCCCGGCGTCCTCAAATGCGACCTGCTGGTCGTCAACAAGACCGATCTCGCCCCTTACGTCGGTGTCGACCTTGCGGCGATGGCCGCGCAGTCCGCCACTGCGCGGGCGGGCCGGCCGATGGCGCTCACCAATTGCCGCAGCAATGATGGGATCGACGCGATTGCCGACCGCATCGTCTCGGACGTGTTGTTCAGATGACGAGCCATTGGCCCCAACCACCTATATCCCGGCTGTCGGCGCCACCGCGCCAGGCCGTGGCACGAAGTGGCCGCTTCGAGCTTGCGCTGGCACGCCACGGCGCGCGCACGCATATCGGACGCCAGTACGTCTCCTATCCTTTCCACATGACGCGGCCGTTTGCGCTCGATGCTGCCATCCCATCGCTGCTCACGGTCTACCAGCAGTCGTCTTCGGGCGGGCTCTATCGCGATGACAGGCTTTCGACCCGACTCGACATCGGGGCAGGTGCTGCCGGCCATGTCACTACACAGGCTGCCACTGTCGTTCACGACTGTCATGGCCAGCCGGCCCGTCAGATGACCGAGATCGTCCTGGAGGAGGGAGCTTTCCTGGCGTTGACGCCCGATCCGCTGGTGCTGTTTCCCGGCGCCGCCTGTGCCAGCGTCACCCAGGCCAGGCTTGCGTCGGGGGCGGTGCTGCTGTTGTCCGACGCCTTCGCTTTGCACGATCCCGAAGGACGGGGCCGTCCATTCGAGCGGCTGGAGGCGAAGGTCGACATTCGCGACGCCGACGGGCGGCTGCTCGTGCGCGACAATCTACACGTCGCAGGAGTGGATCTCGCAGGCCCGGCTTCGCCCATCGGCGGCTGGAAGGTCGTGACAAACTTCATGCTCCTGGGTGCGCCCGATCGGCTTCCCACGGTCGACGAGCTTGCCACACTCGGCCGGCCGGAGCGTCAGCTTGCCGGCATCACGACGCTCCCTAACGGAGCAGGCTGGGGCGTGCGGTGCCTGGCAGCGGATGCGATCGCCGCACGCGGCATTGCCGAAAGCCTGTTCGTGCTCGCCGTTGCAGCAGCCTTCGGCCAGCAACCCGTGCCGCGACGCAAATGACGGACCGATATCTTGCTATCTTCGATGAAAGGAACAAGACAATGAACTCCAGATTTTTCGCAAGGACAGCGGCACTGGCCGCCTTCGCACTGGCGCCCAGTTTCGCCAGCGCCCACACCGGCATCGGCCATGTCGAAGGCTTCACCCACGGCTTTGCCCATCCGCTCGGTGGGCTCGATCATGTGCTCGCCATGGTGATGGTTGGCCTGTTCGCCGCTCAGCTTGGCGGGCGGTCCCGCTGGCTCGTCCCGGCAAGCTTCGTGTCGGTGATGGTTCTAGGTGGCGCACTTGGCCTTGCTGGTGTTGCCGTGCCGTTCGTCGAACTCGGCATTGGTTTGTCGATTGTCGTTCTCGGAGGTGTTGTCGCCTTCAACTTGCGCGCCGGAGTAGCGGCCGCCATGGCGCTGGTCGGCTTCTTTGCCGTCTTCCACGGTTACGCCCATGGCGCCGAGATGCCAGAGAGCGCCAGCGGCCTGGCCTATGGCGCAGGCTTCGTGCTGGCGACAGCGATGTTGCACGCAGCCGGACTTGGCTTCGGTCTGGCTCTCGAGGGCAAGGCTGGCGCACGCGGGGCAGTTGTCGTTCGTTCGCTCGGCATGCTGGCAGCGGTCACCGGCATCGGAGTGGTGACCGGCCTCGTTTGACAGGGCGTTTTGCTGCCGGGGCAGCCTAGCGGCAAACAATGACCGACGGAGGTGCCAGGATGAATGCGACAGTTCCCCTACATCAGACCCGCCCCACGGGGTTACCTCCAAGGACCGGGCCTTGCATGAACAGGAAAACCACGCAGGTTTCGTTGCAACAGGACCCGCACGCCGTGCGTGTCCCCGGGGAGAACGAGCTGCAGGCGGCAATCGGCAGAGAGGTGCGGGCCTGCCGCAAACGTCACGGCATGACGGCAACCGAGCTTGCCGGTGCTGCAAACATCTCGGTCGGCATGATGTCGAAGATCGAAAACGGCGTCATTTCGGCGTCGCTGACCACGCTGCAAGCCTTGTCCCAGGCGCTTGGCGTGCCGATGACCGCGCTGCTCAGAAGCTTTGAGGACGAGCGCAGCGCGGTCTTCGTCCGGGCCGGAACCGGGCTCGAGGTCGAGCGGCGTGGCACCCGCGCCGGTCATCACTACAACCTGCTCGGCTACATCGGCTCCGCGTCAAGCGCGGTCTCAGTCGAGCCTTACCTCATCACCCTGACCAGCCACACCGACGTCTTCCCGCTGTTCCAGCATGCGGGCATGGAGTTTCTGTACCTGCTTGAAGGCGAGATCACTTATCGCCACGGCTCGACACTCTACCACATGGCCCCCGGCGACAGCCTGTTCTTTGAAGCCGACACCCCGCACGGCCCCGAACAGCTGACAAAGCTGCCGATAAGGTTCCTGTCGATCATCTCTTATCCGCAGGGTGGGGAAGACTGACTTGCAACATGGCCGGCTTGGAGCCTCACCTTACCGAGCCTGCGCCTGCACCACGGTTACTGCGATCATGTGAAACGCGTCCTCTGCGGTGCAGCCGCGGGAGAGGTCGTTTGCCGGCTTGGCCAGGCCTTGGAGGATCGGGCCTATAGCGTCGGCGCCGCCGATGCGCTGAGCGATCTTGTAGCCGATGTTGGCGGCGTCGAGATTCGGGAAGACGAAGACGTTGGCTTCGCCATGCAGCGCCGAGTTGGGCGCCTTGGAGGCGCTGACGGCTTCGACGAAAGCGGTATCGAACTGCAACTCGCCGTCGATGACGAGTTGGGGATCGGCGGCATGCG
The DNA here is from genome assembly GCF_900445235.1 of Aminobacter aminovorans. Lineage (NCBI taxonomy): Bacteria > Pseudomonadati > Pseudomonadota > Alphaproteobacteria > Hyphomicrobiales > Phyllobacteriaceae > Aminobacter > Aminobacter aminovorans. The sequence goes on from NZ_UFSM01000004.1 coordinate 22,599, forward strand.
CGAGGCGGGTTGCCTCGACCACCTTCGAGACGCGCTCGTGGGCAGCACTGCCATTGGTCGAGAACGACAACATTGCGACCTTGGCCGGTGCGCCGGCGAGCACCTGGTAGGAGCGGGCGGACATGCGGGCGATGTCGGCGAGGCCGGCGGCATCGGGATCGACCACCAGGCCGCAGTCGGCAAAGACGAAAGCGCCCTTCTTGGCGTGATGGGGCTGGCACAGCATCATCAGGAAAAAGCTCGAGACCAGCCCGATGCCGGGGGCGCGGCCGATGGTTTGCAGGGCTGCCCGCACGGTGTCGGCAGTGGTGGCGACGGCGCCGCCAACCGTGCCGTCGGCTTCACCCTCGCGCACCATCATGGCGGCAAAGACGAGCGGCGAGCGCAGCGCCTCTGCCGCGGCAGCCTCATCGACGCCCTTGGCTTTGCGGAGTTCGAAGTAGGCACGGGCGAGGCGCGCTGCCAGTGGGGAGGAAGCGGGGTCCTCGATGTGGCAATCCAGCTGGCTTGCTCCTGACACCGCGAGGGCCTGCGTGATGACGCCGTGATTGCCGATCAGCGTGATCTCGGCGATGCCTTCACGCCTGGCCCGGATCGCGGCCTCGACGATGCGCGGATCTTCGCCCTCGGGGAGAACGATATGCTTGGGCGCCTGTCTTGCAGTTGCGAGAATGCGTTCCAGCGGTTTCATCAGGCGTGCCCCAGATAATAGATGCCAGCGAGGATGAAGAGGCCGATGAAGATGGTCTCGGCGACGATGAGGGCGACCGCGTCGCCGCCGACGTCGAGCACGCGGCGCAATGAGGTCTTCATGCCGACAGCGACGATGCCGGCGAGCAGTGCCCAGCGCGACGTCTCCATACCGACCTTCGAAACCGCCTCCGGGATGAAGCCGAAGGAGTTGATGGCGGCGAGAATGAGGAAGGCGATGACGAAGCCGGGCAGCAGCGGCGGGCGCTTGCCGCTCTCGCCGACGGAGCCGACATTGCGGGTGGCGAGTGAGAAGATCAGTACGACCGGTGCCAGCATGGTGACACGGATGAGCTTGACCAGCGTCGCCGTCTCACCCGCCTCAGGCGAAACCGAGAAACCGGCGCCGACGACCTGGGCGACGTCGTGGATGGTGCCGCCGAAGAAGATGCCGGTGGCGCGCGCGTCGAGGCCGATGGCCTGGGCGATCATCGGGTAAAAGATCATGGCGAGAGTCGACAGCACCGTCACCGACAGCACGGTGAAGATCAGGTTGCGCTCGGAGAACTCGTTCTTGGGTAGCACTGCGGCGATTGCCATGGCGGCTGAGGCGCCGCAGATGGCGACCGAGCCGGAGGTAATGAGGGCAAGGCGCCAGCCGCGGCCGAGAAGTTTGGCGGCGCCAAGGCCAAACAGGATTGTCGCGGCGATGGCGGCAACCAGAAGCAGGATGGTGCTGGCGCCGAGTCCGATGAGCAAATCGACGCTGATGCGCATGCCGAGCAGGGCGACACCGATGCGCAAAATTTTCTTGGCGCAGAAGTCGATGCCGGCGACGCAGCGTCCTTCCTCCGACAGGAAGTGGAAGGCGATGCCGAGCAGCAGCGCCATCAGCATAGCCGGCGCGCCATAATGATCGGAGAGGAACTGTGCCGCGATCGCCACCGCAGCGGTGACGGCAAGGCCGGGCCAGTAGACCTGCACCACCGAAGGCAGGCCATTGAAGCGTTGTGTCGCAGCGGCGGTGTTCATTCAATCATTCCCGGATCATGAAACTTTGGCGTCCCGCCCGCCCGGCGAACCGGGCAGGCGGTCTTGTTGCGCAGTCAGGCACGCTGTTGCGGGCGCATGTCGGCGCGATCGATGCCAGCCACCGGCACTGGCTTCTTCATCGCGTCGCGGCGGAAGGGCTCGCCCAGCTCCTGGTTGAGGATGACCTCGACGAAGGTGGTGATGCCCTTGGCCTGATCGTCGATGGCCTTGGCCAGCGCCTCGGTCAGCTTGGCCGTGGTATCGACGACGACGCCCTTGAGGCCACAGCCATCGGCCACCTTGGCGTAGCTGAGATTAGGGTTGAGTTCGGTGCCGACGAAGTTGTTGGAATACCACAGCGTCGTGTTGCGCTTCTCTGCACCCCACTGGTAGTTGCGGAAGATCACCATGGTGATCGCCGGCCAGCCTTCACGACCGATCGCGCCCATTTCGTTCATCGAGATGCCGAAGGCGCCATCTCCGGCGAAGCCGACCACCGGCACGTCGGGGCAGCCGATCTTGGCACCGACGATCGACGGGAAACCATAGCCGCAAGGGCCGAACATGCCCGGTGCGAGATATTTCCGGCCCTGTTCGAAGCTCGGATAGGCGTTGCCGATGGCGCAGTTGTTGCCGATGTCGGTGGAGATGATCGCTTCCTTAGGCAGGGCGGCCTGAATCGCACGCCAGGCTTGGCGTGGCGACATGCGGTCGGCCTCACGCAGGCGGGCGGTGGCGTTCCACTCGGTGCCGACGTCGTCCTCTTCGTGGTCCATCGATGACAGCTGCTGCAGCCAGGCCGAGCGGTTCTGGTGGATCGCCGCCTTGCGCTGCTCGCGGCCTTCGTTTCCGGCCGAGGGCGTCAATTGCTCGAGGATCTGGCGGGCGACCTGCTTGGCGTCGCCGCAGATGCCGACGGAGACCTTCTTGGTCAGACCGATGCGATCGGCATTGATATCGACCTGGATGATCGCGGCATTCTTTGGCCAGTAGTCGATGCCGTAACCGGGCAAGGTCGAGAACGGGTTGAGGCGGGTGCCGAGCGCCAGCACCACGTCTGCCTTGGCGATCAGCTCCATCGCTGCCTTCGAGCCGTTGTAGCCGAGCGGTCCTGCGGCGAGACGGTGGCTGCCGGGGAAGGCGTCATTGTGCTGGTAGCCGCAGCAGACCGGCGCGTCGAGACGCTCGGCCAACGCCATGGATTCGTTGATGGCGTTGCCGATGACGACGCCGGCTCCGTTCAGGATGACAGGGAACTTTGCTTCCGACAGCAGGCGCGCTGCTTCCGTGATCGCCTGCGGGCCACCGGCCGGGCGCTCGAAACGCACGATTGATGGCAGGTCGACGTCGATGACATGGGTCCAGAAGTCGCGCGGGATGTTGATCTGCGCCGGGGCGCAACCGCGCCAGGCCTTTTCGATGACACGGCTCAGCACTTCGGGAATGCGCGAGGGGTCACGAACTTCCTCCTGGTAGCAGACCATTTCCTCGAACATCGCCATCTGGTCGACTTCCTGGAAGCCGCCCTGGCCGATGGTCTTGTTGGCCGCCTGCGGCGTGACCATGAGCAGCGGCGTGTGGTTCCAGTAGGCGGTCTTCATCGCGGTGATGAAGCCCGTCACACCTGGGCCGTTCTGGCCGATGGCCATCGACATGGTGCCGGTGGCGCGACTGAAGCCGTCGGCCATCATGCCGGCATTGGTCTCATGCGCACAGTCCCAGAACTTGATGCCGGCCTTGGGGAACAGGTCCGACACCGGCATCATGGCCGAGCCGATGATGCCGAAGGCATGCTCGATGCCGTGCATCTGGAGAACTTTGACGAATGCTTCTTCGGTGGTCATTTTCATTTTCTGGGTTCCTTTCCAATTCGGGTCGAGGGCGGCCTGGGAGGGCTACAGGATTTCGTCCTTGAGGTAATACCAGCGGTACATTCCCCACTGGCCGAGCCGCCGGAACGGCGTCAGCAACCCGTGACTGGGCAGCGGAGAGGTGAAGATCGGCAGGTCGAGTTCGCCGCCCTTGCCGGCAACCATCTGAGCCATGCGGCGGCCGGCCTGGGCCGAGTACATGACGCCGTTGCCGCCATAGCCCATGGCGTAGAACAGCTGCTGCTTGGGATCGGGCCGGAAGATGCGCGGCATCATGTCGTGGCTGACGTCGACCCAGCCCCACCAGGAGTAGTCTACCTCGATGCCGCGCAGGATCGGGAACTTGCGGTAGAGCCCTTCGAGCAGACGGTCGAGATGACTTGCATTGACTGCGTCCTGTCCGGTGATGGCGCTGCGGCTGCCGATCTGCACACGCCCGTCGGGCAGCATCCGGTAATAATGGCGTAGCGTGCGCGTGTCGGTGAGCGGGATGCGGGTCTGGAAGTTCAGCGTCTCGCGCTCGCTGTCGGTCAGCGGCCGCGTCACGATCGAGTTGGACAGGATCGGCATCAGCCGGTGGCGCGTCAGCTCGTGCAGGCCGGGCGACGTGTAGCCGGCGGTGGCGATACAGACTGCGCGCGCCCTGACGATGCCGCCCGGCGTGCGCAGGTGATGTACGCCGCCCTTGATTTCGCTGCCGAGGACCGGGCTTGAGGTGTGCACTTTCGCACCCAGCTTGCGGGCCAGCCTGAGATAGCCGAAGGCGAGCTTGGCGGCATGGATGCCCATGCCGTCGGGCTCGTACATCGCGCCCTTGGCTTCGGCGTCGCGAACGAAATCGCTTTGCACCTCATCGCGGCCGATCATGCGGGCGCGATAGCCGAAGACGTCGTTGAGCAGGCGCGTTTCCTTTTCCAGCGCCGGCAGCACCTTGTCGCGATGGGCGATGTAGAGGTGGCCGCCATCCTGTGGCTCGCAGTCGATCTCGGGCTGACGGATCAGGTCACGAAACAGATCGAAGGCTTCGGATACCTCGACATGCATTTTCTTGGCGACGTCGACGCCCCAGCGCTCGATCCACTGCGAACGCTTGAGCCGGCCGGCCGAAATCTGCGCCTGGCCGCCATTGCGGGTGCTGCAGCCCCAGGCGACGCCATTTGCTTCCAGCACCGTCGCCTTGATGCCGTGCTCCTTGGCCAGATGAATGGCACAGGATAGGCCGGTATAGCCCGAGCCGATGATGGCGACATCGACGTCGATGTCCTGCGTGACGGGGCCATCGTCTTCCGGCTGCGGGCCGGCGGTGGCGATCCAGTAGGTCGGCGCATAGTCCTTGCCGGCGCCCGGGTGTGGCGCATGGACCGGGTCATAGCCCGGATCGAACGGCAGACGTTGTGCCGCGGACCTCAAGAGTTGATGTTCCATTCCGTGGTCCTCCCGAGACCGCTCAGGCACCAGCCGCGATCAGCGGCCGGTTCTTGCGGAAGGCCTGCTTGCGGACGATCTTGCCGTCATCGAGCGTGAACAGATCGCAGCCCTCCGCTTCGATGCGGCTGCCGTCGGCGTTGGTGCCGGTGAACGTCCATTCCGAGACGGCGCGATCGCCATGGACGAAGTGGCCATGATGGGCCCAGTGCGCGTCTGGCATCGCCTTCCAGACAGCGCTGAAGGCCGCAGCGATTGCCTCGGTACCTTCGAAGCGGGTGCCGTAGGCCTCTGGGCCGGCAACGCCGTTGAAGACACAGTTGCCGGCGAAGAAATGCATGACGCCGTCGATGTCGTGGCGGTTGAAGGCATCGAAGAGGCGAGCCAGGCCGTCGGCGGTGAGAGACATGTCGTGGTCCTCGTATCTGTACGGCGGAGCCTTTGGGCATGGCTTCGCCGTGGCCGGACAAGCCGGCGGATTGGTCTGTCTGTTGGTACGGTCAGGTTTGACGTCAGCCGGGTGGCGACGTTGCCGGGTGTGTGACCTTTGGCATCAGATCTTGCCCTTCCAGGGGATCATCGCCTTTTCCAGGTAGCGCAGCATGAGGTCGAAGGCGAAGGCGAAGATGCCGATGACGATGATGCCCATGATGACCGTATCGCTGGCGAGGTACTCGGCGGCGTTCAGCACCATGAAACCGAGACCGCGGTGGGCGGCGACCATTTCGGCGGCGACCAGCGTGGTCCAGCCGACGCCGATGCCGATGCGCATGCCGGTGAAGATCTCGGGCAGGGCGGCCTTCAGGATCACCTGGGAGATGACCTGGGCGCGGGTGGCACCCATGGCATAGGCGGCATGGATCTGTTCGGTCGACACCGAGCGGACGCCGGCACGGGCGGCGATTGCCATCGGCGCGAAGATGGCGAGATAGATCAGGAACACCTTCGGGAATTCACCGATGCCGAGCCAGATGATGATCAGCGGCAGGTAGGCGAGCGGCGGCAGTGGCCGGTAGAACTCGATGATCGGGTCGAACAGGCCGCGCACCGTGCGGTTGACCCCCATCAGGATGCCTATTGGAACTGCTGTGACCAGCGCCAGGAAGAAGGCGCCGAGCACACGGCCAAGGCTGGCCAGGGTGTGCTGGATGAGCGTCGAGTTGGAAACGCCATCGGTCATGGCGACGACGAACTTGTCCCAGACGGCGAGCGGCGAGGGCAGGAACAGCGGCTTGACCCAGCCCATCTCGGTGATCAGCAGCCAGAGGCCGAACAGCACCAGCGCGGTGATCAGGCTGATATGGCCGCTCATGCCGTCGCCGGGCGCGCCGTAGATCTTGCCCGGGCGAACGGACTTGGCTCGTGAGAGGCGCTCAAGCATGGAGGAGTTCCGGATTGCCGGACTGGCGCTCGTCGCCGTAGATGATGCCGAGGATCTGCTCGCGCATGTCGATGAAATCGCGGCTGGATTTGATTGCACGTGCGTTGCCCTCCTCGAGGAAGCGCCGATTGAAATCGAGCTCATAGGTGTGGGTGATGCGGCCCGGACGCGGCGACATGACGATCAGTCGGGAGCCGAGGAAAAGCGCTTCTTCGACGCTGTGAGTGATGAAGAAGAACATCTTGTTGGTCAGCTGCCAGACCTTGAGCAGCAGTTCCTGGATGGTCTCGCGGGTGAGCGCGTCGAGCGCCGCCATCGGCTCGTCCATCAGAAGCATCGCCGGGTCGCAGGTCAGCGCACGGGCGATGCCGACGCGCTGCTGCATGCCGCCGGACAGGTGGTAGATCATGTGGCGGTGAAAATCCTGCAGGCCGACAAGGGCGAGGTTCTTTGTCGCCAGCTCGCGCCGGGTCGCCTTGTCTATGCCGCGCAGCTTGAGCCCGAATTCGGTGTTGTCGATGACATTCAGCCAGGGCAGCAGCGCGTGCTTCTGGAAGACGACGCCACGGTCGGCGCCTGGGCCGACGACCTGCCGTCCGCCTAGTGTGATATCGCCGTCGGTTGGTGTCATGAAGCCGGCCATCAGGTTGAGCAGGGTAGTCTTGCCGCAGCCTGAGGCACCGAGGGCGACGACGAAATCGCCGCTCTTGACCTCGAGGTTCACGCCCTTGAGCGCGATCACCGCCTGGTCGGAGTAGAGGCCTGGATAGGTCAGGCTTACATTGCTGACGTTGAGGGTTTCCATCGCGTCGAGCCTTTCGAAGAAAATGCAATCGAGTGGTGGAGAAAATGCCGCCGACCGGCATCCGGCCGGCGGCACGTCCAATGCTACTTGGATGCGTCCTTGGCGTAGCTACTGTTGACGAAGGGGGCGTAGTCGTCGAGCGCCTTGTCGATCTGCTTCTGGGCGACGAGGAACTTGGCGCTTTCGTTCAGCGCCTTGACGGCGCCGCCGCCAAGCCATGTTTCGGATGCCTGTTCGTCGGCATTGGGGAACGACAGCAGGTTGAGCGCTTCGACAGCACCTGCGCCGTCGCCGCCGATCAGCTTGACGATGCCCTGCACCTGAGGCGAGTCCGCCGTCCAGCTTGCCTTGTTCTTGTTGTAGTCGGCGTAGGATTCAGCCAGCACCTTGGTGAAGGCGGCCATGAACTTCGGGTTCTCGGCGGCCCACTTCTTGTCGGCGACAAGGCCGTCGAAGGTCGGTACGCTGGCAGCACCGATTGTCTCCGAATCGGCGATGGTCTTGCCGTTCTTGAGCAATTCGGTCAGTGCCGGCGGCCAGACATAGGCGGCGTCGATGTCGCCACGCTGCCAGGCGGCGATGATCTGCGGCGGCTTCATGTTGAGGATGTTGACCTCGCGCGGATCGATCTTCCACACCTGCTCGAGACCGACAAGAAGATGGAAGTGCGAGGTTGACACGAACGGTACGCCGACATTCTTGCCCTTCAGATCCTCGGGCTTTTCGATGCCCGAGCCGTTGCGGACGGCGAGCGCTTCCGACTTGCCGATATTGTCGAGGATCCAGAAAAGTTCGAGATTGACGCCGCGCGTGGCGGCGGCGGTGGTGCCGGTCGAGCCGATCACGCCGATCGGCACGCTGCCGGAAGCGAGAGCCGTCGAGATGTCGCCGCCCGAGCTGAACTGGCGCCAGTCGACGGTGTAGCCCGCTTCCTTGGCGGCGGCGTCGAAACGTCCGTCGGCGATGGCCGTGACGAACGGCCCGACGATCTGCTGATAGCCGACAACGACAGTCGTTTCGGCATAGGCGAGGCAGGAGGTGAACACGCCGGCCGCTACGGTTGCGGCGCCGGCCAAATGCTTGAAATGCTTAAAGTGTATCATCGTTACCCTCTTGTTTTGTTAGCCACCGGTTATTCCGGGAACTTGCCGGCTTTGATGCCGGTCTTGGTTCTGGACATAGGGTTAAATGGAACCTTTGAATTGCCTTATATCCAGATTGGAAGTTGAATGACTCCAGATTGAACCCGCGTGGGACCATGGCACAGGCGACAGTTTCGGAGACGATTTTCTTTCTCGACCGGGCGAGCCGCATCGGCCTGCAGGCGCAGATCCGCGAAACTGTGGTCTCGGCGGTGCTGTCTGGCCGGCTGCAGCCTGGCGCTCAGCTGCCCTCGACCCGCAAGCTCGCGGAATATCTGAACATTTCGCGCATCACGGTGACGCTTGCCTATCAGGAGCTGGCGTCGCAGGGTTATGTCGAAACCGCCAGCAGAAGCGCCTATCGTGTTGCCGGCAATCCGCCGACAACCGTGCTCGAAGCTGCAGTGTCCGGCGGCGGCGCTGACGAAATCGACTGGTCAACGAAACTGCGGTCGAGTTTCATCGTTGCCAAGCAGATGCGCAAGCCGCTCGACTGGCGCCGCTATCCTTATCCTTTCCTCTACGGCCAGATGGACCCGTCGCTGTTCGATCTCGGCGCCTGGCGCGACTGTGCCCGGCGTGCGCTGGCGCGCGAGGATTTTGAACTGATGGCCGGCGACTTTGCCGCTGCCGATGACGTGCAGCTGGTCAATTACATTTGCTCCCGGACGCTGCCCAGCCGCGGTATCCGCGCCACGCCCGATGAGATTCTCGTCACGGTGGGGGCGCAGAACGCACTGTGGATCGTCACCCAGCTCCTGCTGCGGCAGGGCGCGCACGCCGTGTGCGAAAACCCCTGCCACCCCGACATGAGCGCATCGCTCAAGCTGAGCGGGGCCGATGTCACTGCCATCGACGTCGACAAGGAGGGCCTGCCACCCGAGGTCCTGCCTGAGAAGGTCGACGCGGTGTTCGTCACGCCGAGCCACCACTCGCCGACGGGTGCCACCATGCCCGTCGAACGCCGCGCAGCACTCCTGGCCGCCGCAGCCTCCGAGGACTTCATCATCGTCGAGGACGATTACGAGTTCGAGATGAGCTTTCTCGCGCCGCCGTCTCCGGCGCTGAAGTCCTTCGATCGCAGCGGCCGCGTGTTTTACATCGGCAGCTTTTCCAAATCGCTTTTTCCGGGCCTGCGGCTTGGCTATCTCGTAGCGCCGGCACCGGTCATCCGCGAGGCGCGAGCGTTGCGTGCCCTGATGCTGCGTCACCCGCCCGGCCATCTCCAGCGCACGGCCGCCTACTTCCTCGCGCTCGGCCACCACGATGCGGTGCTGCACCGCATGCGTGGCGAGTACCACAAGCGGCACATCGTCATGGCCGAAGCGCTGAAGCGCGAAGGCTTCACCATCGCCGGATCGTCAGCCTTTGGCGGCACGTCGTTCTGGGTCGAGGGGCCTGATGGGCTGGATGCCGACCTGCTGATGAACGAACTCAAGCAGGACGGCGTGCTGATCGAATCCGGCTCGCCGTTCTTTCCCGATGCGGACGGGCCGTGCCGTTTCTTCCGCATGGGGTATTCGTCGATCCCGCGCGACAATATCGCCGAGGGCGTTGTCCGTGTGCGGGCAAGGATGAATAAGCTGCTGGCACAGGCTTAGATCAGGAACCTGTCGCTCTTTCATCCACTTCGTAGACGTGGCGCTCAAAGCGCTCGAGCAGCGTGTGCATCTGCTTGCGAGCGGCTTCGAAGTCGGGCGATGCTGCGCGTGCAGCCCGGTCGGCGTCATAAGCTTCCCTGGAGGCGAAGCCGCATTCCCAGCGTATGTCAGGTCCGTTTCCTTCCGTCCGCACAAGGATGCGCCCGGGGTCCAGGCCGAGCTGGCGCCTGATCTCTGTCGCCTTGCGGCGTTGCTTCAGAACCTCATCCGCCTGATCCTCTCTGGCGAAATAATTGGTCGCTTCGACAATCATCTTTTCCTCCGCTGCCTTCCTACCACGCATCACCGCCGTTTCGGTCGGGGTGAAAAATCGATCCTGGGATCGCTTGACATCCAAAAATATGATCATAAAGTGTGATCACACTAGATGATCGCATCGTACAGAGATGCCTCTGCGGTGACAAGGAAAAGGTAGAGACCGGTGCCAACGATCAAGTCCATCGAAACGCTCATTGTTCAACTGCCGACGCGGCGCGAGCACAAATGGGCCGGCCTGACCGAGGTCATCGGCCGCTATGTCATGGTCAAGATGACCGACAGCGACGGCCGGGTGGGCTGGGGCGAGGCCCCGGCGCTGAAGGACTGGGGCGGTGAGTTCGGCCGCTACTTCGGCGAGTCCGCCATGATCACCCGCAGCGTCATCGAAACCTACCTGGCGCCTGCCGTCATCGGCCTCGAACTCGGCAATTTCGCCGAGCTCCATGCCCGCATGGACGCCATCATCCGCGGCTATCCCTATTCCAAGGCGGCAGTCGAGTTCGCGGCCTATGACCTCGCAGGCCGCTGGCTGAACGTTCCCGTTCATACGCTGCTCGGCGGCAAGGCGCGTGACAAGGTCGCCATCACCCATTCGATCGGCCTGATCTCGATCGAGGAGGCAAAGGTCGAGGCAGCCAAGCTTGCTGCCGAAGGCATCAAGACGATCAAGGTCAAGATCGGCGTCGACCCGGCGCGCGACGTCAAGATGGTTGCGGCAGTCCGAGAGGCTGCAGGCGAGGCGATGGAAATCTGCGTCGACGCCAATGAAGGCTACAAGACGCCTGGAGAGGCGGTGCAGACCGTTCGCCAGATGGAAAAGTACCGGCTGAAATATGTCGAGCAGCCGGTGATGGGTATCGAGCGCATCGCCGAAGTCGGCCGCCGCATCGACGCGCCCGTCATGGCTGACGAGTCGGCATGGAATGCCCATGACGCTATCCAGATCATCCAGAATGGCGGCATCCAGATCATCTCGATCTACACCACCAAGGCCGGTGGCCTGTACAAGGCGATGGAAGTCGGCGCGGTCTGCCGCGCCGCCGGCATCATCTGCAACGTCAATGGCTCGATCGAGACAGGCATCGGCAACCTCGCCAACGTCCAGGTGGCGGCTGCATCGCCGGCAGCGACGTTGTCCTGCGTCATCCCGATCTCGACACCGGCCGAGGCGCAACACGGCCAGGTTGGCGGCATCTATTACAAGGACGACCTTTTGGTCGAACCGATGCAGGTCGTAGACGGCGCGGTCGTCGTGCCGTCCGGGCCCGGCATGGGCATCGATGTCGACCTCGCCAAGGTCGAAAAATACCGCGTGCGCGACTGAGCGCCGGTCAAGAAACTCAAGGAGAGGAACGAAATCATGCGGGCAGAAATCGTAGCCAAGCAGGTGAGGGCAATGGCCGAGCATGGGCTCGACGCCATCATCTGCTCGTCGCCCGAGAACTTTGCCTATACCACAGGCTTCGTCGTGCCGTCTCAGCCGCTGATCCGTCACCGCCATGCGATGACCATCGTCACAGCTGACGGCCGCACCGCGATCTTCGGCGTCGACATGGAAGCATCGACGATCAAGCGCCGCTTGCCCGACATGCCGGCCCGTATCTGGGCCGAATTCTCCGACGATCCGATGCTGGTGCTGGCCGATCAGCTCGCCGGCCTCGGCCTTGCCAAGTCGCGTATCGGCCTCGAGATGGACTATCTGCCGGCAGGCGATTTCGCCCGTCTGATCGCGGCGATGCCAGGCGCGCGCTTCGAGCATGCCGAACCGATCCTGGCGCGGCTGCGCCAGATCAAGACGGCCGAAGAGATCGCACTGCTCAGCAAGCTGTCGCGCATCGCCGACCAGGCGATCACCGACACGCTGGCCGTGGTCGATGCCGGCGACTCCGAGATGGACATTGCCGGGCACTTGACCCGCAACGTCTATTCGCTCGGCGCCGAACACTTCAAGCTTCTGATCGTCGCCACCGGCGAGCGCTCGGTACTGCCCAATGTCGGCCCGTCCGATCGCGTCCTCAAGCGCGGCGATGTCTGCCGCGTCGAGATCTTCTCGGTCATCAATGGCTACCAGGCCGGCGTCTGCCGCACCGCCATTGTCGGCGAAGCGCCGCCCATGGCCGACAAGATCTGGGCTCACCTGGTCGAGTGCAAGTATGAGATCATGGAGAAGGTGAAGCCGGGTGCGAGCTGCCGCGAGATCTACGACGCCTTCATCGCCAAGCTCGCCAAGCTCAACCTGCCGCCGATCTCGTTCGTTGGCCACGGCATTGGCCTGCACCTGCACGAAGACCCCTATCTCGGCCTGACGCCGGTGCTTGGCAAGCCGGGCAGCGATGCGCCGCTGGAAGAGAACATGGTGCTTGGCTTCGAGCCGCTCTGCTACGACACCGGCTATGGCTACGGCATGCAGAACAAGGACATGCTTTTGGTGACGTCGAAGGGCTCGGAGCTGTTGTCCGATTACGCCGACACCGACAAGCTGATCCTCTGCGGCACCGCCAGGCAAGGCGGCAAGGTCAAGGCGGTGGCCTAAGCGCTACTGCTTGCGAAATGGCGGCCGGGGTGATTGTTGGCCCGGCCGTCGCGTTCCGCTCGGAAGAGTGTGCGAATGCTCGGATATCGCCCGCCGTCACGGACCGGCGACGCGATCTGGAGGGTCCGTGGGTAAAGCATTGGGTGGAGCTGCATGCGTACGCTGATCGAAAATCTGAACTTCGCTTTCACAGTCGACAAGAACGACACGGTGCTGCGCAATGCGAGCGTGGTGGTCGAGAACGACCGCATCGCCGACATCGGAACGGCCGGCGAGGTGGCATCGCGCCACAAGGGCACGAGCTTCGACAAGGTCATCGACGGCACCATGCTGGGCATCTGCCCTGGCTTCGTCGACAGTCACGTGCATCTGTCCGAGACCCTTTCCCGCGCGGTCTTCCCTGACAATCTCAACACCCGCGCCTGGGTGTTCCACTGGGCCAAGCCCTTCTACGCCCACATAACGGAGGAAGACGAATACTGGGGCGCGCTGCTCGGCATCACCGAGATGCTGCGCTGCGGCACCACCTGCTTCCTCGACATGGGCTCGCAATACGATCCCGGCATCGTCATCCGCGCCATGGACAAGACCGGCATCCGCGGCATCACCGGCCGCCACGCCGCCGACAATCGCCCGTCGGAGTTGCCGCGCGGCTGGACCGAGGAGATGGCCGAGCATCATTTCTTCCCCGATGCGCAAACGGCGCTGAAGGTGCTCGAGGAAAACGTGCTGCGCTACAACAACACGCTCGACGGTCGTGCCCGTTGCTGGGTCAACATCGAGGGCAAGGAGCCCTGCAGTCTCGAACTGCATGTCGGTGCCGTGGCGCTGGCCGAGAAGCTGGGCGTCGGCACGACCTACCACCTGGCGACCTCCATCGAGGAGGCCAAGGTCTGCGAAAGCAAATATGGCTGCTGGCCGATCACCCGCGTCGACAATGCCGGCGGCATCCGCAAGAACCTGGTCATCGCCCACGGCGCGGCCGTGTCGGACGAGGAGGTCAAGCTTCTGGCCGAACGCGGCGCCAGCGTCGCCTTCTGCCCGTGCTCGTCATTCAAGCTCGGCAAGGGCGCGACGTCGATCGGCAAATACCCCGAGATGGTCAGGGCCGGCGTCAAGGTCGGCCTCGGCACCGACGGTGTCTCGGCCGCCGGCAACATGAACCTGATGCGGCAGATGCTTGTCGTTGCCGGCATGTTCAAGGACGCGCGGCTGAAGCCCGACATCTTCACTGCCCGCGATGCGCTGCGTGCCGCCACCATCGAGGGCGCGCGCGCCCTGATGTGGGACGACGAGATCGGCTCGCTGGAGATCGGCAAGAAGGCCGACTTCATCCTGTTCGATCTCGACCATGTCGAGTGGACGCCGTTCTACGATCCGCTGCAGGCGCTGGTGTTCTCGGCCTCGACGGCCTCGATCACCCAGACCTGGGTCGACGGCAAGGCGGTCTATGTCGACGGCAAGGTGCAGGGTGTCGACGAGGCGGGCATACGCCGCAAGGCGCGCGAACTGGCAGCCGCCGCCGTGGTGCGCGCTGGCCTGCACGAGGAAGACGTCGAGACGACCACGACGCTGTACGACGAAGGCAACTGAGGGCTGGACCCTGCCGCGTCTCGCGTTGCGGAAGGGTGCGCCACCAGCTATGAAGACATGCGTTCAAGAGGCTGCATGGGAGAGATCGGCCGCTGCGAGATGACACCGGCCGACGCCGACGGAGCAACCCCCCAGGAAACTCTCAGGCAAAAGTGACCATGCAGTTGAACGATCTGGAGAGAGGCGCCTCGAGCGTCCACCGAAGGGGAAAGCCGCACCGGCAAGGCCGGCGCGGTTAAGCTCTCAGGTACAGCGACAGATTGGGGAAAACAGCGGGTTCCGGCCCGCACCCAACTTTGTTCGCGGAGAGTGAAATGCCCCATATTGCCGTTATCGGCGCCGGTATCACCGGCGTCACCACTGCCTATGCCCTTCTGGAGCGCGGCTACACCGTCACTGTCGTCGATCGCCAGCGTTATGCCGCGATGGAAACGTCGTTTGCCAATGGCGGCCAGCTGTCGGCCAGCAACGCCGAGGTCTGGAACCACTGGTCGACCTTGCTCAAGGGCATCAAGTGGATGCTGCGCAGTGATGCGCCGCTGCTGATGAACCCCCGGCCAACCTGGCACAAATATGCCTGGCTGGCTGAGTTCGTCTCAAACATCGCACATTACCGCGACAACACGGTGGAGACGACGCGGCTGGCGATTGCCGCGCGCAAGCACCTGTTTGCGATTGCTGAGCGCGAGAACATCGACTTCGACCATGTCCGTCGCGGCATCCTCCATTTCTACTGGGACAGACCGAGTTTCCAGCACGCGCTGAAGGTCAATGCGATGCTGGTCGAGGGCGGTCTCGACCGCCGGCCGGTGACGGCTGAGGAGGTGAAGTCGATCGAGCCGACGTTGAATGGCGATTTTCATGGCGGCTTCTATACGCCGTCGGACTCGACCGGCGACATCCACAAGTTCACCTTCGGCCTCGCCAACGCCTGCGAGCGGCGCGGTGCGCGCTTCGTCTTCGACGCCAATGTCGACCGTATCGCCCGGGATGGCATGTTCTGCATCGGCTACACGACCGACGGTGCTGACGGCCAGCCCGACTATAGGGTCGTCGAGGCCGACGGCATCGTCATCTGCGCCGGTTCCGCCAGCCGCCATTTCGCAGCGATGCTCGGCGACCGGGTCAATGTCTACCCGGTCAAGGGCTATTCCATCACCGTGCATCTCGACGACGAGCGCAGCCAGGCTGCTGCACCATGGGTCAGCCTGCTCGACGATCGCGCCAAGATCGTCACCAGCCGCCTTGGCGCCGGGCGCTTCCGGGTTGCCGGCACCGCCGAGTTCAACGGCATGAATCGCGACATCCGCGATGACCGCGTCAGGCCGCTGGTCGACTGGACACGCATGCTGTTCCCGGATGTCGACACCAACAGGGTCGTGCCCTGGGCAGGTCTCAGGCCGATGATGCCGAACATGATGCCGAGGGTCGGCAAGGGCCGTCAGCCCGGCGTGTTCTACAATACCGGCCATGGTCATCTCGGCTGGACGCTGTCGGCGGCAACGGCCCAGATGGTCGTGGAGACCATTTCGGGCGAGTTCCGCACCGACGCTGCACTTGCAGCCTGACCGGGAGTTATGACGATGAACATGATGAACCGGATTGACGACAGTGTCTTCGTCCATGGCCTTTCTGTTGCGCGCGTGCTCCACGACTTCGTGGTCTCGGAGGCTCTGCCGGGGACGGGTGTGGATGCGGATGCGTTCTGGGAGGGTTTTGCCGCAATCGTGCATGATCTGGCGCCGAAGAACCGGGCGCTGTTGGAAAAGCGCGACGACTTCCAGCTCAAGCTCGATGCCTGGTACCGCAAGCACGGCGCCCCGCACGACATGGCCGCCTACAAGGCGTTCCTGAGCGAGATCGGTTATCTGGTCCCCGAGGGGCCAGCCTTTGCGGTGACAACCGAGAATGTCGATCCGGAGATCGCCACCGTCGCCGGGCCGCAGCTTGTCGTGCCGGTGATGAATGCGCGTTATGCGCTGAACGCCGCCAATGCGCGCTGGGGTTCGCTCTATGACGCGCTCTACGGCACCGATGCGATCCCGGATGCCGACGGCGCCGAGAAGACCAAGGGCTACAATCCCAAGCGTGGCCAAAAGGTCATTGCCTGGGCCAAGGCGTTCCTCGATCAGTCGGCACCGCTGGCTCAAGGCAGCTGGAGCGAGGTGACCGGGCTTGCGGTCGAGGGCGGCGCGCTCAAGCTTGCGACTGCGTCCGGTTCGGTTGCACTGAGCGATGCAAAACAATTCGCCGGCTATCGCGGCGAGGCAAAGAATCCAGACGCGGTGCTGCTGGTCAAGAACGGCCTGCATGTCGAGGTGGTGGTCGACAGGGACAGTGCGATCGGCAAGACCGATCCGGCCGGTATCTCCGACATGATCCTGGAGTCCGCTCTCACCACCATCCAGGACTGCGAGGATTCGGTTGCGGCAGTCGACGCCGAAGACAAGGTCACCGTCTACCGCAACTGGCTCGGCCTGATGAGGGGCGATCTCGCGGAAAGCTTCGACAAGGGCGGCAAGCTTGTCACCCGCAAGCTGAACGCCGACCGTTCCTACACCGGTGCCGATAGCAAGACCGTTTCGCTGCCCGGCCGCTCGTTGATGCTGGTGCGCAATGTCGGCCACCTGATGACCAATCCCGCGATCCACGACCGCGACGGCCATGAGGTGCCCGAAGGCATCATGGATGCGGCGATCACCGCGCTGATTGCGCTTCATGACGTCGGTCAGAACGGGCGTCGCATGAATTCCCGCGCCGGCTCGATGTATGTGGTCAAGCCGAAGATGCATGGTCCCGAGGAAGTTGCCTTTGCCGTCGAGATCTTCGACCGCGTCGAGCGGCTTGTCGGCATGCCGCGCAAGACCATCAAGATGGGCATCATGGACGAGGAGCGGCGCACCACGATCAACCTCAGGGAATGCATCCGTGCCGCCAAGGAACGCGTGGTGTTCATCAACACCGGCTTCCTCGACCGCACCGGCGACGAAATCCACAGCTCGATGGAAGCCGGCCCCATGGTGCGCAAGGGCGACATGAAGCAGGCGCCATGGATCAATGCCTATGAGGCCTGGAACGTCGACACCGGGCTCGAATGCGGCCTGTCGGGCCATGCCCAGATCGGCAAGGGCATGTGGGCGATGCCCGACCTGATGGCAGCGATGCTGGAGCAGAAGATCGCCCACCCACGCGCCGGCGCCAACACCGCCTGGGTGCCGTCGCCGACGGCAGCGACGCTTCATGCCACCCACTACCACAAGGTCGACGTGCATGCCGTCCAGGCCGAGCTGAAGAGCCGGCCCAAGGCGCGGCTCGACGACATCCTGTCGGTGCCAGTCGTCGTTCGTCCCAACTGGACGCCCGACGAGATCCAGCGTGAGCTCGACAACAATGCGCAGGGCATC
Source organism: Aminobacter aminovorans (assembly GCF_900445235.1). Classification (NCBI taxonomy): domain Bacteria; kingdom Pseudomonadati; phylum Pseudomonadota; class Alphaproteobacteria; order Hyphomicrobiales; family Phyllobacteriaceae; genus Aminobacter; species Aminobacter aminovorans. Next base: position 40,394 of record NZ_UFSM01000004.1, read on the forward strand.
CTGGGTTATGTCGTGCGCTGGATCGACCAGGGCGTCGGCTGCTCCAAGGTTCCCGACATCAACGACATCGGGCTGATGGAAGACCGGGCCACCTTGCGCATCTCGTCCCAGCACATCGCCAACTGGCTGCGCCACGACGTCTGCTCGCACATCCAGGTGATGGATTCGCTGCAGCGCATGGCGGCGATCGTCGACCGGCAGAATGTCGGTGATCCGCTCTACAAGCCGATGGCGCCCGAGTTCGACCAGTCGACCGCCTTCCGCGCCGCCTGCGACCTCGTCTTCGAAGGCCGCGCCCAGCCCAATGGCTACACCGAACCGGTTCTCCACAAGCGCAGGCTCGAGCTCAAGGCGAAGCGCCGCATTGCGTCACAACCCAAGATTACGAATTGAGGAAGCAAACATGTCCGAACTGACGCTCGCCAAGGCCAACGCCATCATCGAAGCCGCATTCGCCAAAGGATCGGACGTGAAGATGAAGCCGCTGACGGTTGCCGTGCTCGACGCCGGCGGCCATCTCAAGGCTTTCCAGAAGCAGGATGGCGCATCGATGCTGCGCTACGAGATCGCCTCGGGCAAAGCCTATGGCGCGCTCGCTGTCGGCATGGGCTCGCGCTGGCTCGACCAGACGGCGAAGGAGCGGCCGCACTTCATGGAAGGGCTCAACGCCGTCTCCGGCGGCAAGATCGTGCCGGTGCCGGGGGGCGTGCTGATCCGCGACGCGTCGGGCAAGTTGCTCGGCGCCGTCGGCATCACTGGCGACACATCGGACAATGACGAACTCGCCGCCATTTCAGGCATCGAGGCGGCAGGGCTGAAGCATCAGGCCGCGTGAGTGACGGAAGCGCATTCTTCCGCTTGACAATTTACAGTGTGATCATAAAGTGTGATCAAACTGATTGATGACAATCAATTGGCGCGAGGAACGGGGAGGAGTACCCGTTTCGAGCATGAGGTCGTGCGGCCCAATAGCCGTACCTCGGCCCCCGGAGGAGAGAATGAAAGTTGCAGTATTAGGAGCCGGCGCGGGCGGTGCAGCCTCGGTCGCAGAGTTGGTCCAGGCCGGTCATGACGTCCATTTCTGGGCGCGTTCGGCCGAAACGTTGGAGCCGCATGTCAAGCTGGGTGGTGTCGCCTATGAAGGCAAGCTCGGCGAGGGCGTGGCCAAGCCCGCGCTGATCACCACCGATCTCAAGGCGGCAATCGATGGCGTCGATGTCGCGGTCGTCGTCCTGCCCACCTTTTCGCATTCGGCCATCGCCTCGGCGCTTGCGGCTGCCGGCTGGCCCTCGAGCAAACCCGTGGTGCTCAATCCCGGTCACACCGGTGGCGCGCTCGAATTCGCCGAGACTTTTTCGCGCACTGGCCGCGCGGCACCGCCCGTCGTCGAGTTCTCGACCCTGACCTATGTCGCACGCAAGTACCGCCCCGATGGCGTCACCGTCTCCGGCCGCGCCAAGCAGCTCAAGGCCGCGGCGCTGAAGGGCGGCTCCGAGGTGCTGGAGATCGCGGGAAAACTCTATCCGGGCCTTACCCCGGTTGCCGACGTGATCGCTTCCGACCTCTCCAACGTCAACATGGTCCTGCATCCGCCGGCGGCTGTCCTTGCCGCTGCCTGGGTCGAGGCGACTGGCGGCAACTTCACCTTTTACGTCGATGCGATGACCCCCGGCGTCGCCCGCGTCATGAAACAGCTCGACGACGAGCGTCTGGCGGTCGCCAGGGCCTTCGGGCATGATCTGCCCAACCTCGTCGAGGAGATGAAGCTGCTCGGTACGGTCGAGGCCGATGTCACCGACACTTCCGACTTCCGCGCGGCGATTGCCGGCGGCGAGGCCAACAAGCGCATCAAGGGTCCGGATTCGCTCGAATACCGCTACTACAAGGAAGATTTCGGCCACGGCCTGCTGCCATTCCTCGAATTCGCCCGCATTGCCGGCGTCGACACCCCCGTGGCGCATTCTCTCTACAGCCTGGCGCAGATCGCCGTCGGCACAGACTATCGCAAGGGCGGTCGCACCGCCGAGGCGATGGGTATCGCCGGCATGTCTCGGGATCAGGTCATTCAGAAGGTGAGGGCGAAATGAGCTGGAACAACACAGTCATCGCCGTCGTCGCCGGCGACGCCCGCGAACAGGAGATTGCCCGCTGCGCCGTGCGCGCCGGCGCCACCGTCCGTGCTTACGGTTTTCCCTGGCCGGAGGAGGGCATCGAGGGCGTCTATCACGCCAAGGATGCCGCCGACGCGCTGAAAGGTGCCGACATCGCGCTGTTCCCGATCCCGGGCATCACCGCCGAAGGTGCGCTGTTTGCGCCAAAGTGCCCTGAAAAGATCATCCCGACGCGCGAGATGCTGGAGGGCATGCGCAAGCCGGGCCACATCATCCTCGGCTGGGGCGATGCCAATCTGAAGGGCCATTGCGCGGAACTCGGCATCACGCTGCACGAATATGAGTGGGACGTCGACCTGATGCTGCTACGCGGCCCGGCGATCGTCGAGGGCGTGCTCAAGGTGATCATCGAGAACACTGAGATTACCATCCACAAGTCCAACATCTGCCTTGTCGGGCAGGGCACCATCGGCTCGCTGTTGACCAACACGCTGGTGGCGCTCGGCGCCCATGTCCATGTCGCGGCGCGCAACCCGGTGCAGCGCGCGGCTGCTTATGCGGCGGGTGCTGAATCGCTGACGCTCGAACAATTGCCTGAATACCTGCCGAAGATGGATATCGTTATCGGCAGCGTGCCGAAGCGGCTGCTTGATCGCGACCAGCTCAAGCTGCTGCCCAAGCATGCGCTGCTGGTCGACGTCGCGGCCCCGCCCGGCACCATCGACAGGGAGGCTGCAGCCGAACTCGGGATGAAGGCGATCTGGGCACGAGGCATGGGCGCACGCGCGCCGATCACCGTCGGCCGCAGTCAGTGGAGCGGCATCTCAAGACGCATCGAAGGCATATTGGAGCAGAAGTGATGAAGGCGGATCTGGTCATCAAGAACGCGCGGGTGGTTCGCCACGACGGCGAATTCCACGGCGGCGTCGCGGTCAAGGACGGCAAGATCGTGCTGACCGGCGCCGACGAGGTGCTGCCGGACGCGACCCGTACCATCGACGCCGAGGGCCGGGTTCTGATGCCCGGCCTGATCGACCCGCACTGCCATCTCGGCGTGAAGTTTCCCTATCCCGAGGACATGCGGACCGAGACGGCGGCCGCGGCTTCGGGCGGCGTCACCACGGCGCTGCTCTACATCCGCAATCTCAAGGAATCCTATCTGCCGTTCTACGAGGAGCGGAAGGCGCTGGGCGAGGAGAACTCGGTCATCGACTTCGGCTTTCACTTCGGCATCCAGCGCGAGGAGCACATTGCCGAGATCCCCGAGATCGTCGCAAAGACCGGCGTGAAGTCGTTCAAGTGCTATTTCGGCTACGAGCCCGACAATCCGATCGGCATCGTGCCGGCGACGGACGGCTGGGTCTACGCGGCAATGCGCATCCTGTCGAAGATCCCCGGCGGCGTCATCAACGTCCATTGCGAGAACACCCAGATCGCCTCGTGGATCAAGAAGGAGATCGCCGCGACCGGACGCCAGGACCTCGGCGCCTATACAGAATCGCGCCCGGCCTTCTGCGAGGTCGAGACGATCAGGCGTATGATCTTCCTGGCCGAGAAGACCGGCTGCTCGCTGCATCTGGTGCATACGTCGGTCGGCATGGGCCCGGTGCTGGCAGCCGAGGCGCAGGCGCGCGGCGTCCACGTCACTGTCGAGACATGCCCGCATTACCTGACGCGCACCTGCTATGACGACGATCTGGACATGCGCGCCAAGATCTCGCCGCCGCTGCGCGACCGCAACGAACTCGAAGGCCTGTGGGCCGGCATGCTCAACGGCTCGGTCTACAGCCTCGGCACCGACCACGTGCCGTTCCTGCCCAAGAAGCTCGAGGATTTGTGGACGGAATTCCCCGGCGTCGTCAGCTTCCCGTGGGAGCTGTCGCTGATGCTGCATTTCGGCGTGCACCAGCGTGGGCTGCCGCTCAGCCGTCTGGTCGAGCTCAATTCATTCAATCCGGCGCGGCGCTTCGGCCTTTGGCCGCGCAAGGGCCATATCGACGTCGGCTTTGACGCCGATCTCGTGCTGGTCGACCTCGACGAGGAGCGTTCGGTTACCCACACCGGCAAGGGCACCTGCATCTATGAAGGCTGGAAGCTCAAGGGGTGGCCGGTGATGACGATCGCTCGCGGCGACGTGGTCTACGAAAACGGCGTGGTCGCCGAAAGCCATTACGGCCGCGGCCGCTGCGTGACAGTGCCGTCATGACCTCAGAGGTCTCCGATCATCTCGACCTGGCTGGTCGTATTTCGCTGACACCGGCGCGTCTGCCGGTACGCGAGGCGGTGGCCAGGATCGTCGCCGGCAAGGCGACGATCCGCCAGGAGAGGCTGTCGGGGATCCACAATCCATGGGGCCACTGCATCGGCCTGACCGATCCGTGGAGCTTTCTCGACCTGTGCGAGAGCGATGTCGTGATCGATGCCGCGAAGAAGGTCATCGGGCCCGATGTCATCCTCTGGGACAGCGAGCTTTTTCCCGAGGCAGGCCGCTATGGTGAGTTTGTCGCCGAGGGCGGCGAAGGCCGCTATTGGCCGGTGACGCCGCTGGCAGGCGTCGTGGTGCTGGTGGCCGTCGGCAGGGAAGAGCTGGAGGCGAAAGCCATTGGGCTGGGGGAGATCGATCCTGATGCACTTAGCGGTTTCGAGGCGTCGGAACCACTCTTCGTCGTCAGGCTGATGCCGGCGACGAGCCGGTTTGACCGCGATACGAACCATCCGGCCAACCGTGCCTGCATGGAAGAGCAGGTGCTGGTCAATTACTCGAACCGCCCGCTGTGGCTGCTCTCGGGCACCGACCGGGCCAACAACGATCTGGTTTCGGGCTTTGCGCCGGCCGTGCCCGTATGGGCCTCCGGCGCGATGCCCAGCGAAAGAGAGGAGAAATAACATGCCGTTCGTCGTCGTAGAGATGTGGGAGGGGCGCACTGTCGAGCAGAAGCGCAACCTCGTGAAAGCCATTACCAAGGCCATGGTCGAGGAAGCCGCCTGCAAGCCTGATCACCTGCATGTGGTGATCCATGAGACGCCCAAGGACAGCTGGGGTCGCGGCGGCGTGCTCGGCATCGACATGGTGGAGCACAAGTGATGGCGCTCGACGTTCTCGATTATCGCAAGTCGGCACTGCTGGTCATCGACCTGCAGAACGCCTTCATCCACGAAAAGGGCACACTCGGTGTTTCCGGCGTCGACACCAAGCGCCTGTCGGCGATCGTGCCGCCGCTGGCCAAGCTGATCAAGCGCTGCCAGGACACCGGCATCCCGGTCATCTGGACGATGCAGGAGCACTTCGCGGTCGACCAGAACCGCGCTAAGAAGAAGCTGCTCGGCCATACAGCGCGCCGCAAGCAGGTGTCGGCGCTGGCCGGCAGCTGGGACGAGCAGATCATCGACGAGCTGAAGCCGCTGGCCGATTTCGATCCGGCCTTCGTCATCCGCAAGCACCGCTTCGGCGCCTTCTACGAGACGCGCCTCGAAATGATGCTGAAGATGCTCGGCACCCAGCACCTGTTTGTCACCGGTGCGACCACCAACGCCTGCGTCGAGACCTCGATCCGCGAGGCCTATCTGCGTGACCTCGACGTCATTGCCGTCGATGACTGCGTGTCGGGCGTCAATGCCGAATGGGAAGCCACTGCCAAGCAGGTCTGGAAGCAGTATTTCTGCGAGATCGCCCACTCGTCCGAGGTCCTCGACTGGATCGGCGAGCAGGTCAAGCCGCGTGTCACAAACTATGGCCACCAGCTGATCATGGTCAACGATATCGACACGTCGGTCGCCTTCTACACCAACCAGCTCGGCTTCACGATCCGTCCAGCCAAGCCGCTGGCCGACGGCCGTCCGTTCACGGCCTTCCACCAGGGCATTGCGCTGATCCACGGCAAGGCTTCGGACCACCGCCAGCTCGATCACATCGCCTTCGAGGTCAACGATGTGCGCGCCATGGATGCCAGGCTGAAGAAGGCCGGGGTCAAGTACTACACCGACCTGCATGATGGGCCCTATGGCCTGACCATCTACATCGCCGACCCCGACGGCACCAAGGTCGAGCTCTACCAGGTCGGCGCCTCGGCCTGATCCGCTCGTGTATACTGATGTAAAAAGGCCGCCGGATTTCGGCGGCCTTTTTCTTGGTCGCTGACGTCGTCCCGGCTCAGCCGAGCGCCAGGCCTTCAAGCCCGTCGAGTTCGGCGTAGGAAGGCAGTGAGGTCGAAATCGGTGTCCCATTGCGGATGACGATGCGGTTGCTCTCCGCGCGCGAAAGCACCTCCGACCAGCTGCGGCCTTCATAGAGAATGAAATCAGCGGGCTGCCCCTCGGCGATGCCGCCCTTGGCTCCGAGACCCATGACCTCGGCCGGGGTCGTGGTCACGGCCCTGATCCAGTCGCCACTCGGGTGGTCGAGATGTAGTACGCGCGTGCCGAGGCGGAACGTGTCGAGCATGTCGAGATCGCCGTAGGAATGGAACGGGTCGCGCGTGTTGTCGGAGGCGAGCGCCACCGCGATGCCGCGCTTTTTCATCTCGTGCAGCAAGGTCACGCCGCGCCATCTCGGGGTCGCGCCATTGCGGCGGTCCTGCAGATAGAGGTTGCAGGTCGGCAGCGCCACGACGGCAACGCTCGCGGTCGCGACCGTGTCCAGCGTTGCATCGACGATTGCCTCATCCTGCACCGCCAGTGAACAGCAATGTCCGACCAGCACCTTGCCGGCAAATGATGCGCGTAGCTTGGCCTCGGCGATGCGCCGAAGCGCGTCGGCTGTTGGGTCGGAGGTCTCGTCGGCGTGGAAGTCGAGATCCAGGCCATTCCTGACCGCGGCAGCAAACATGCGGTCGAGCAGGTGGTCGATGTCGGGTGCAGGATAGGCAACCGCCCCAAGCGTACCGCCGGCGGCAGCCACCCGCCTGGTCATGCCATCGAGCAAGGTGTCGTCGCGGGCCATGTCGATGGGAAACAGGCAGGAGGCCTGCAAGTCGATGCGACCGCGCCAATGCTGCCGGAGTTCAGAGAACACCGGCCAGGAAATGGCGTCCTGCGGCGGCTGCGAGTCGACGTGGGTGCGTATCGCCGAGGTGCCGTGGTGGAAAGCCGAGCGCAAGGCGAAGTCCATGCGCTTGAAGACATCCCCGGCAGACCAGTTGGCGGTCCGGTCGGCGCGTGTTGCCGCCAGTGCGCCGTCGAATGTCCCGTTCGCCGCCGGCGTGCGCGGCAGGATATGGCCCTTGTCCAGATGGGTGTGGCAGTCGACGAAGGTGGGCAGGGCGACGCGACCGCCTACGTCTATGGAAAACAGGCCGTTGTCAATTGTTTCAGTGGGTTGGCTGCGCGCGGGAGTTGTTGCCAATATCCTGCCGTGCTCTACAGTCAGGTCAGCAAGAAAGAACCCTGCGGCATCCATGGCACTCCAGTTTGTCACCGCACTGTTGAGACGCACGTTGCGCAGCACGTACCGGCTCATCCTTGCGCCGTCGGCGAGCTGTTCGCGCAATACAAGCTGTGCAGTCATGGACGGCCTCTCCTGGGGCTGATGCGATGCCTAGGTGCTCAGGCGCTCGCGATGTTTGTTGGCGAACCAGCCGGGCAGTTAAAGGTTGCCGTTTCGGCAAAGATCATTTATTGATCACAATATGAGATCACAGATTGCGGCCTGTCAACTTCTGCCCCCGGCCGGCGACTGTCTGCGGCAAGCCCGCTGCCTGACGCCGTTCCTCGTACAGCGCAATTCTTGAGGAACCTTGCGAGCGGCGGAGAAACAGAATGCGGATAGACAAGACTGAGGACGCCAGCAACGGCGGCACCGAAACAGCCAAGAAGGAGCGCGGGCATGTCCACGGGCATGTGCTGCGTTACATGCGCCGCGGCTTGATGGTCGGTGCCTTCCTGCCCGGCCAGGTGATGAGCCTGCGCAAGCTGGCCGCCGGCTTCGGCACCAGTCCCATGCCGGTGCGCGAAGTGCTGAGCCGCCTGGTTGCGGCCAATGCGCTCGAGGAAACCAAGGGCGGTTCGGTGCGTGTGCCGCGGCTGAGTCCGGACAAGCTGAGCGACCTTTTTGCCGTGCGCGAGATGCTTGAGGGAATGGCCGCCGAGCTTGCCGCCAAGAGGGCGTCGCCGGCGCTGATCAGCGAACTCGCTGCGATCAACAAGCAGCTCCTGGTGGCGATCGAAAAGCGTGACATCCTCAACTGCCTTTCCTTCAACCAGAAATTCCATTTCACGCTCTATGAAGCGGCCGCGTCCGATGTGCTGATGCCGCTGATCGAGTCGCTGTGGCTGCAGTTCGGCCCGACAATGTACATGTCTTTGCTGATCCCCTCGATGCCATGGAACGCGTCGGACCATGAGGACATTCTTGCGGCGCTGAAAGACGGCAATGCCGCCGCTGCCAAGAAGGGCATCGTCCACGACATCCGCACCACCTGCAAGGCGCTGCTCAGCGTCGCCGGCTCGCAAGGCATCGAGCTGCCTTTCGCGCAGGGGGCGGATCTGCAATTCGATTACTGACATCACGATCTGGGAGGATCCTGCCATGGTGGGAAAAGTTGAACAGAACCTTGCTCGCCTGGGCATCAGCCTGCCGGCGACCGTTGCGCCAGCTGCCAACTACGTGCCGGCCCGCCGGCTGGGCAACCAGGTCTATGTCTCGGGCCAGGTTCCAGCCGAAGGCGGCAAGGACAAGTTCACCGGCAAGCTCGGGTCCGATTTCACCGTCGAGGAGGGCCAGGCCGCGGCGCGGCTCTGCGCCGTCAACATCCTGGCACAGCTCAAGCAGGCGCTGGACGGCGATCTCGACCGCGTTGTAGGGGTCATACGTCTTGGCGGCTTCGTCAATGCCGAGCCTGACTTCAGGGATCATCCCAAGGTCATCAACGGTGCCTCCGACCTGATGGTCGAGGTGTTCGGCGAGGCTGGCCGTCATGCCCGTGCCGCCGTCGGTTGCTACTCGCTGCCGCGCAATGTGCCGGTCGAAGTGGACGCGATCTTCGAGGTCAACTGATCATGTTGCCTGCCGCTGCGGCGACCGACGACAGAATTCCGGTCCACGTGCTGACCGGCTTCCTCGGAAGCGGCAAGACGACTTTCCTGCGGCACCTTCTCGGCGAGCCGGATCTCGCTGATACGGCCGTGATCATCAACGAGTTCGGCGAAGTCGGGCTCGACCATCTGCTGGTGCGCGAGGTTGCCGAAGACGCCGTGCTGTTGTCTTCGGGCTGCCTGTGCTGCGCCGTGCGCGATGATCTCGTATCCACTCTGGCGGACCTTCTGGCGATGGTTCGTCGTGGCGAGGTGGCGCCGTTCCGCCGGGTCGTGGTGGAGACCACGGGCCTCGCCGACCCCGCGCCGATCATGCAGGCAGTGATGAGCGACATCAAGCTCCGTCGCGGCTATCGGGCGGGCAGTATCGTTGCCACCGTCGACGGCGTCAGCGGCGCCACCAGCATCGGCAGTTTTGCCGAGGCCGTACAGCAGGTTGCGCTCGCCGACTGCGTGGTGATCACCAAGTCTGACCTTGTCGAGCCATGGCGACTGGATGCGCTTGGCCAGGAGGTCGGCAAGTTGAACCCGCAGGTTCGCCAGCTTGTTTCCAGCCGCAGTTCCATGCCCGGCACCGGTGATATCTTCCGTTACGACGAGGACTGGGAACCGCGTCACTTCGAGATGGCCGACACGCCGATGGCGGGGCGGCACAGCGATGGCATCGAGACCTTTGCCGTCCAGGTCGACAGGGAGGTCGACTGGGCAGCCTTTGTCGACTGGCTCGAGCTGCTGCTTGCCGGCCGCGGTCAATCGATCCTGCGTGTCAAAGGGTTGCTGGCGGTCAAGGGCGATCCCCGGCCGGTGGTCATCCACGGTGTCCAGCACGTTGTCTACCCGCCCGAATATTTGCCGCGCTGGCCGCAGGATACGGCGCGCGGCTGGCTGGTGTTCATCGCGCGCAACCTGAGCCGAAGCGCGATTGAACGCTCATTGCCGAGCACCTTCGCCGCTGCGAACTGACTGCGCTCGTTTCGCGTTTCCCAGGCAATTCCAGGATGTTCATTGAACTGTGATCGCGCTCGCCCGGCAATGGGCGGGGTTGCGTCGTCTCGACGCGTGGTGAATCCGCCAGCAATTTCCGATGCTTGCCGCAGCGGCAGGGATTGCCGGTCGAAGCATCGGTCGGACACGTAAATTCGCGCTTCGCCAGTTCCGATTCATCGCTTGACAATCATGAAATGTGATCACACTATGAGATCAAGAATGAGGTTTGAGAGCGAAAGCTGTCGCGCCTCGTTCCGGGGAGAGGCAGGCCTTCGGGCCATAGGGGCGCCGGCATGGTGCTCGTTAGGGAGGAGAGAAATGTTGTACGCCACAGGTCTCATTCGCGGCACGGCGCTCATCGCCACGGCTGCTGTCGCCACCGTTCTTGCCAGTCACAGCGCCATGGCGGAAGACGTCAACGTCCGCTTCAGCTGGAAGCTGAAGGGCGAGTATGGCTTCTTCTATCTCGGTGAGAAGAAGGGTCTCTACAAGGATGCCGGCGTGACGCTGAAGCTCGGCGAAGGCGCCGGCTCGCAGGCGGCACTCGGTTCGCTGATCCAGGGCCAGGAAGACGCCGTCATTCTGCCCGGCATCTTTGCCATCTCGGCGATCCAGAAGGGCATGCCGGTCAAGATTATCGCGCTCTACCAGCCGGAGTCGCCGATCGCGCTGATCTCGCATCCTGACAAGGCGGTGACGACCCCGAAGGATCTCGAAGGCAAGACCATTGCGCACGCCGTCGGCGAGACAGGCACTTCCTATCTCGGCGCCTTCTGCGAGATCAACCAGATCGATTGCAGCAAGGTTTCCAAGGTCCAGATGGACTCGCAATCGCGCGTGCCGCAGTTCCTGCAGAAGCAGGTCGACGTCGTTAGCGTCTACAAGACCAACGATCTGCCCGTACTCGAAGACAAGACCGGCACCAAGTTCCCGACCCTTGACCTGACCGAATTCGGCCTGGCAGTGCCGGGCATGGCGGTTGTCGCCAGCGATGATGGCATCGCCAAGAAGGGCCCGGCTCTCCGGAGCTTCCTCGCCGCCAACGCCAAGGCGATCGAGATGACGAAAGCCGATCCGGCTGCCGCCACTGCAGCGCTCAAGGCCGTCTGGCAGGCGGGTCCGTCCGACAAGGTGGTGCAACAGCAGATCGAGGCAACCTCGGCATCGATCCATTCGCCAGCCGGCACACCGATCGGCCACATCGATGAGAAGGCGATTGCCGACGCCATCAAGCTGATCGGCAGCGTCGAGGAAATCGGCGACGCCAAGCCGATGTCGTCCTTTTATACCAATGAACTTCTGACGCAGTGAGGCTACGGTGGCGAGCACGGATGTAATCGGCGCCGCTCGGGCGCAGAAGAAGCAAGGCAAGGGCATGAGCAGGAAAAAATCACGTGGGCCATGGCTGGAACGCTATTCGGCGCTGATCCTGGCGGTTGTGCTGCTTGGCGCCTGGCAGGTGCTGGTCCCGCTTTCCGGGCTTTCGGAGTTCGTTCTGCCGACGCCGCTGGCAATCGCCACGCGGATCGTCAACGAGATCCCTCTGCTCGCCACCCACGCCTATGTCACGCTGTTCGAAGTCGTCGCAGGCTTTGCCATGGCCGTGCTGATCGGCATCCCGCTGGCGCTGGCGATCTTTTATTCCAGGGCTTTCGAGCGTGCGATCTACCCGATCCTGGTGGCACTGCAGACGGTGCCCAAGGTGGCGCTGGCGCCGCTGCTTGTGCTTTATCTCGGCTATGGCTGGGCGCCCAAGATCACGCTGGCCTTCCTGATCTCGTTCTTCCCGATCGTCATCTCGACGGTTGTCGGCCTGCAGTCGCTCGACAAGAACCTGGTCAACCTGGTCCGCTCGATGGGCGCCAGCGAATGGCAGACCTTCTTCAAGGTCCGTCTGCCGGCAGCTCTGCCCAACATCTTCGGCGGCTTCAAGGTTGCGGTGTCGCTGGCGGTCATCGGTGCAGTCATCGGCGAATATGTCGCTGCCGAACGTGGCCTCGGCTATCTGCAGCTTCAAGCCAACTCGCTGTTCGACACGACGCTCAACTTCGCCACCGTGGTGACGATTTCCGGGCTTGGCGTGATGCTTTACTTCATCATCGACACCATCGAAGCCCGCGTCACCTATAAGCGCGACGCCGCCAAGTAGCCAGGCCGCCAAATAGCCAGGCCGCAAGTAAATCAGCCGGCCGCTTGTGCGGCCGAGCAACGACAACAGGTTCAGTGAGGCAATCCCATGAGTGCCACTACCCAGATGGGCGCGGCGGTCGACATTTCGCGGCTTTCCAAAATCTACAAGACACGCGAGGACGACGACGTCCTTGCTCTCGACAAGATCGATCTCAAGATCGAGCCCGGCAGCTTCGTTGCCGTCGTCGGACCCAGCGGTTGCGGCAAGAGCACGCTGCTCTCGCTTCTCGCGGGCCTGACGCCTGCCTCGACCGGCAGCATCGCCATCGACGGCGACGGCGTCAGCAGGCCGCACCCGAAGACCGGCGTGGTCTTCCAGTCCGATCTTCTGCTCTACTGGCGCACCGTGCTCGACAACATCTTGCTGCCGATCGAGATCAAGAAGCTCGACGTCGCCAAGTACCGTGCCCGCGCCGAGGAACTGCTTGCCCAGGTTGGGCTCGAAGGCTTCGGCAACAAATATCCCTCCGAGCTTTCCGGCGGCATGCGCCAGCGCGTGGCGATCTGCCGGGCGCTGATCCAGGAGCCGGGCCTGCTGCTGATGGACGAGCCCTTCGGCGCGCTCGACGCACTGACCCGTGAACAGATGATCATGGATTTGCAGTCGATGTGGCTGCGCCTGCGCAACACGGTGCTGTTCATCACTCACGGCATCGACGAGGCCGTGTTCCTCGCCGACCGCGTCCTGGTGATGTCGCCCCGTCCGGGCCGCGTCGACCTCGACCTCAAGATCGACCTGCCCAGGCCTCGTTTGTGGAGCAAGACCCACGAGGACAAGGAATACCACGCCTATGTCCGGCAGATCCGGGCGATCTTCGAAGCCAAGGGCATTCTCGTCGCCCACTAGACCAGCAGTCCGAAAATCGGAACCGATTTTCAGGTAGGATCAGGCACGGCCTCAAGGCTTTGCAGCATCCTTGGCGTTCCATTTGGATGCGCGGCTCTCTAGTCGGTTCGGCCGATCCGTCAAATCGGCGAATACTGCAGTAACGGCATCAGCGTCGCCGGGAAATTTCCCGGCGGGCGAACATTTGCGCGGAGACCTCGGATGTCCGGGACGATATTCATACCCAGAGAGCTTGATGAGATTGAGAGCCGTGTGGGGGCTTCACCGGATACGGTGAAACGCCTTGTGGGTCTTGGTTTTGAGGTTGTTGTCGAGACGGGTGCCGGCACCTTGTCGCGCATTCCCGACGCCGATTATGCGGCGGTGGGGGCTGTCATCGGCAAAGCCGGCGATGCCTCGAAAGCCGATGTCGTGCTGAAGGTGCGCCGTCCCTCGGAGGCCGAGGTCAAGGGCTACAAGCCAGGGGCTGCGGTGCTTGCCACCATGGATCCTTATGGCAACGAGGCCGGTGTGGCGGCGATGGCCAAGGCCGGGGTGACGGCGTTTGCCATGGAGTTCATGCCGCGCATCACCCGAGCCCAGGTGATGGACGTTCTGTCGTCGCAGGCAAATCTCGCCGGCTATCAGGCGGTCATCGACGGTGCTTCGGAATATGACCGGGCGCTGCCGATGATGATGACGGCAGCCGGTACTGTTCCTGCGGCCAAAGTGTTCATCATGGGCGTCGGCGTTGCCGGCCTGCAGGCGATCGCCACCGCACGCCGCATGGGCGCGATCGTCACGGCCACCGACGTGCGTCCGGCGGTCAAGGAACAGGTCGCCTCGCTCGGCGCAAAGTTCCTCGCCGTCGAGGACGAGGAGTTCAAGGCAGCGGAGACCGCCGGCGGCTACGCCAAGGAGATGTCCAAGGAGTATCAGGCCAAGCAGGCGGCACTGACCGCCGAGCACATCGCCAAGCAGGACATCGTCATCACCACCGCCCTGATCCCGGGCCGTCCGGCGCCGAAGCTGGTGTCGGCGGCAATGGTCGCCTCGATGAAGCCGGGCTCGGTGCTTGTCGACCTTGCTGTCGAGCGCGGCGGCAATGTCGAGGGTGCGCAAGCCGGCAAGGTGGTGACGACCGCCAATGGCGTGAAGATCGTCGGCCATCTCAACGTGCCGGGCCGGGTCGCTGCGTCCGCCTCGCTGCTTTATGCCAAGAACCTGTTCGCCTTCCTCGAGACCATGGTCGACAAGACAGCAAAGCAGATCGTCATCAATCGCGACGACGAACTGGTCAAGGCCACCATGCTGACCGACGGCGGCAAGATCGTTCACCCCAACTTCGCCAATGCGGCGGCTGCAGCTGCAGTGGACAAGCCAAAGCCTGTTGTGGCCGGCCAGAACCGTGGCGACGACCCGGCGACCGATAGCGCAGCACCTGCCAAGGCTGAGCCGAAGAAGCCGGCCGAAGCCAAAGCGGACAAACCGGCCGCCAAGAAACCAGCCGCCAAGAAATCGGTCGAGAAGAAACCGGTCGAGAAGGCCGCGGCCCAGAAGTCGTCCAAGCAGGGAGACGCATGATGGAAGGTCTTCAGAAAGCCCTCGACCAACTCGACCAGGCGGTTGCCGCCGTCCGGCTCGGTGTCCAGGATCTCGCCACATCAGAAGGTGCGGCGGAAGCCGCCGGCAATGCGGCACATGCCGTCACTGGCGGTGCGGTCGACCCGTTCGTGTTCCGCTTCGCCATCTTCGTTTTGGCGATCTTCGTCGGCTATTACGTCGTCTGGTCGGTGACGCCTGCGCTGCACACGCCTTTGATGGCGGTGACCAACGCGATCTCCTCGGTCATCGTCGTCGGTGCGCTGCTGGCCGTCGGCATCGCCGCCTCCGGCCTTGCCACCGGCTTCGGCTTCGTTGCCCTGGTGCTGGCCTCGGTCAACATCTTCGGCGGCTTCCTCGTCACCCAGCGCATGCTGGCGATGTACAAGAAGAAGGACAAGTGACGTGACCCTGAACCTTGCTTCCTTCCTCTATCTCGTCTCCGGCATCCTGTTCATCCTGGCGCTGCGCGGCCTGTCGCATCCGACCACCAGCCGCAAGGGCAACACCTACGGCATGGTCGGCATGGGCATCGCCATCGTGACCACGCTGGCGCTGGCCAAGCCCTCTGCCACCGGCCTCGGCCTGATCGTGCTCGGCCTCGCCATCGGCGGCGGTGTCGGTGCGGTCACCGCCCGCCGCATCGCCATGACCTCGATGCCGCAGCTTGTCGCTGCCTTCCACAGCCTCGTCGGCATGGCCGCCGTGATGGTCGCAGCCGCAGCCATCTATGCACCGGAAAGCTTCGGCATCGGTGCCGTCGGCGCCATCCACGGCCAGGCGCTTGTCGAGATGAGCCTTGGCGTTGCCATCGGCGCCATCACGTTTACCGGCTCGGTCATCGCCTTCCTCAAGCTCGATGGCCGCATGTCGGGCAAGCCGATCATGCTGCCGGCCCGTCACCTGATCAACGCAGCGCTCGGCATCGGCCTGGTCGTGCTGATCGTGCTGTTGGTCACCACCCAGTCGACCACCATCTTCTGGCTGATCGTGGCGCTGTCGCTTGCGCTGGGCGTGCTCTTGATCATCCCGATCGGCGGCGCCGACATGCCTGTCGTGGTGTCGATGCTCAACTCCTATTCGGGCTGGGCGGCAGCGGCACTCGGCTTCACGCTGGGCAATCTCGCGCTGATCATCACCGGTGCGCTGGTCGGCTCCTCGGGTGCGATCCTGTCCTACATCATGTGCAAGGGCATGAACCGCTCGTTCATCTCGGTCATATTAGGCGGCTTCGGCGGCGAGACGGCGGCGGCTGTCGACGACGGCATCCAGCGCACGGTCAAGACAGGTGCTGCCGACGACGCAGCGTACCTCATGATGAACGCCCAGAAGGTCATCATCGTGCCGGGCTACGGCATGGCTGTGGCCCAGGCCCAGCATGCGCTGCGCGAGATGGCCGACAAGCTCAAGGCCAATGGCGTGGAAGTCAAATACGCCATCCACCCGGTTGCCGGCCGCATGCCCGGTCACATGAACGTGCTGCTTGCCGAGGCCAATGTGCCTTATGACGAGGTCTTCGAACTGGAAGACATCAACTCGGAGTTCTCGCAGGCCGACGTCGCTTATGTCATCGGCGCCAACGACGTCACCAACCCGTCGGCGCGTGACGACAAGAGCTCGCCGATCTACGGCATGCCGATCCTCGACGTCGACAAGGCCCGCACCTGCCTGTTCGTCAAGCGCTCACTCGGCTCCGGCTATGCCGGCATCGACAACACGCTGTTCTACAAGGACGGCACCATGATGCTGCTCGGCGACGCAAAGAAGATGACCGAAGAAATCGTCAAGGCCATGGATCACTGAGCCAAAGGTTCACCCATCCACCGCGACAAACAAAAGCCCGGCAGAGCCCGGGCTTCTTTCTACAGACGGCGGTTGCTGGCGAGCTTCTGCCGTGGATTATTCGACCGGCCGCTCGTCGGCGATGACCTTGCCGTCATTGGGCAGGACGCCGGGCGCGACGATCTCGACGCCGCCGCGCATCTTGGTCGCAGCCTGCAAGGCTGCTTCGAGTTCCGCCTGCAGTTCGCCACCGGTTGAGCTGGCTTCTGCTTTCAGCAGCATGACGTCCTGCTCCGCCTCGCGGCTGACGACGAGGCGAAGGCGGCCAAGCGCCGGGAATTTCCGGCTGATCGCTGCGATCTGGGCCGGGTCGACGAACATGCCCTTGACCTTGGTGCGCTGGTCGGCGCGGCCCATCCAGCCGGCGAGCCGCATGTTGGTGCGGCCGCAGGCGCTCGGGCCTGGCAGCACACGCGACAGGTCGCCGGTGCCGAA
Organism: Aminobacter aminovorans; assembly: GCF_900445235.1. NCBI lineage: Bacteria > Pseudomonadati > Pseudomonadota > Alphaproteobacteria > Hyphomicrobiales > Phyllobacteriaceae > Aminobacter > Aminobacter aminovorans. The sequence continues at coordinate 57,416 of NZ_UFSM01000004.1, forward strand.
ACGCAGCAGCGGGTATTCTGGGCTCAGCCGGGTAACCACAACCTCGCCGACCTCGCCATGAGCGACTGCCTCGCCAGTGCCCGGACGCACGATCTCGACGATCAGGCCCTCATTGACGACGAGGCCCGAGCGCGCTGTCGTTTCATAGGCGGCTACGCCGAGCTCGGCGGTGGCGTAAGCCTGATAGGCGTCGATGCCGGCGCTGGCGATTTCCTGCTGCAGCGAAGCCGGAAACGCAGCGCCGGAAACCAGCGCATGGCGGAACGGGCTGGCAGTTCCTGATGCCGTCATGCGGTCGAGCAGGATCTTGAGAAAATCCGGCGTGCCGATGTAGCCTGTCGGCTTCAGTACCGTGATCGCTTCGACCTGTTGCTCGGTGTTGCCGACCCCGGCCGGGATCACCGCGCAGCCAAGCGCGTGCGCGCCTGCTTCCATCATGTGCCCACCCGGCGTCAGGTGATAGCTGAAGGCGTTGTGGACGACGTCTTCCCTGCGCATCCCAGAGGCAAACAGGGCGCGCGCTGAGCCCCACCAGTCGTCGCCGCGGCCCTCGGGATCGAAGATCGGCCCGGGGGACACGAGCAAGCGCTTGAGTGCGCCGGGCCTGGTGGGGGTGAGTCCGGCGAAGGGTGGGTTCTCTGCCTGCAGGACAAGCAGCTCGCTTTTGCGGATGACCGGCACCTGCTGCAGGGCTGCGCGATCGACGAGGCCGTCCAAGGCAACGGCCTCGAGTTGCTGGCGCAAGGCCGGCGTGGCGTGCAGCGCGCCTTCGAGAAGCGAACGCAGTCGGGCAAAAAGTGCCGCCTCGCGGGCGGCCGGATCCTGGGTTTCCCCGGCATCGTAATGTGCGTTCGTCACCATGGTTCACCTGGAGTTTGAACAAGGGGCAGGGCGCTGTCCGGAACAGGTCACGCCAGCCAGCGCTTGCGCCGCTTGTAGCTCTTGACCTCGCGGAACGACTTGCGACCCTCGCCGCCAATGCCGAGATAGAATTCCTTGACGTCTTCGTTGTCGCGCAGGGAAGCGGCGTCACCATCCATGACGATGCGGCCAGTCTCCATGATGTAGCCGTAGGTGGCGTATTTCAGCGCCATGTTGGTGTTTTGCTCGGCCACCAGGAACGACACGCCCTGCTTGCTGTTCAGATCCTTCACGATCTCGAAGATCTCGTCGACGACCTGCGGCGCCAACCCCATCGACGGCTCGTCGAGCAGGATCATCTTGGGCCGACTCATCATGGCGCGGCCGATGGCGCACATCTGCTGCTCGCCGCCCGAGGTATAGCCGGCCATCGACGAGCGGCGCTGCTTCAGCCGCGGAAAATAGTCGTAGATCATGTCGAGATCGTCGCGGATGGCACGGTTGCCGTCGCGACGCGTGAAGGCGCCGGTGAGCAGGTTTTCCTCGATCGACAGATGGCCGAAGCAGTGCCGGCCCTCCATCACCTGAATGCAGCCGCGCCGCACCAGTTCGTTCGGGCTGAGCCGGTCGACACGGTCGCCGTCGAACTCGATCGAGCCCTTGGTGACTTCACCGCGCTCCGCCCTGAGCAGGTTGGAGATCGCCTTAAGCGTGGTGGTCTTGCCGGCGCCGTTGGCACCGAGGATGGCGACGATGCCGCCCTTCGGCACATCAAGCGACACGCCCTTGAGGACGAGGATGACGTGATCGTAGATCACCTCGATGTTGTTGACCGTCAGTATCGGCCGGGCCGGCTCTACCGCTTTGGAAGCATGTTCAGACATCAGCAAGTTCCGGGGCATCGTCCCTTCCCCATCAGGGGAAGGGACTGGGTTCAGGGTAGCCTCAGGAGGCGTCGCAGGCCTCGGAACGGGCCGGCCATGGCGCGTTCTTTTCGGCATAGGCCTTGGCATCGGCATCGAGCAACGGACCGACCTTGTCGCTCAGCGGCGCGATGTAGTCGGACACCTTCTCGTAGGTGGTGCCATTCCAGCTCTGGACGAAGGTTGAGAAGTGGCCGTTGTGATCAGCGCAGGAGAGCTTGACCGCACCGGTGAAGCCCTCGAGGCCGATTTCCTTGAGCCGCGCCTCGTCGATGTTGAGGCCTTCCAGGCCGCGTCGTACGTCCTCGCCGGTGACCACCTTGTTGCCGGTGATTTCCTGGGCTCTGCGAATCGCCTCGGCAATCAGCATCGAATTGTAGATGCCGCGGTTGTAGAGAACCTGGCCGACCTTGTCCTTGCCCGAGACCTGGCTCTTGCCGGCGTCGACGACGTGCTTCTGGATATCGGCAAGCAGCGGGAAGTCTGCGCCCACGGCATGCCAGTTCAGCGTCTTGAAGCCCTTGGCGCCATCGCCGGCGCCCTTGGCGTCATCCTCGCTTGGCCACCAGATCGAGATGAACTTCTCCATCGGGTAGTTGGTCTTCACCGCTTCCTTGACGGCGGTGGCGTTGAGCGCGCCCCAGCCATAGAGGATCATGTAGTCAGGCTTGTCGCGGCGGACGCTCAGCCATTGCGACGACTGGTTCTGCATGTCGGCGGCTGCAACCGGATACAGCTTGGCTTCGAAGCCGAGTTCCTTCGACAGCTGCTCGATCAGCGGCAGCGGCTCGCGGCCGAAGCTGGCGTCGAGATAGATGTAGCCGATCTTCTTGCCCTTGAGCTTCTCTATGCCGCCGCCTTCCTGCGTCGCGATGTATTGCAGGATCTGGGTGAAGCCGTCCCAGTAGGTCGCCGGCGGGTTGAATATCCAGGGGAAGGTGTCGCCCTTGGCCGAGGCCGACAAGCCGTAGGCCATCGACAGCACGGGAATCTTGTCCACGGCTGCCTTGGGGATCAGCGGCAGGGTGATGCCGGTCGACCACGGATTGACGATGACCGGCTTCTTGGGCTTCACCGATTCATAACATTCGAGGCCCTTCTTGGTGTCGTAGCCGGTCTCGCATTCCTCGACGATCAGCTTGACGCCGCCGATGCCGCCGTCGCGCTCGTTGAGTAGTGTCAGGTAGTCGTGCATGCCGTTGGCGATCGGCGTGCCGGAGCCGGCGAACGGGCCGGTGCGGTAGGTGAACAGCGGCACGTAGATCGAGTCCTCGGCCTGCGCGTCGTGGACGGCGGGCAAGGTCAGCACTGCTGTTGCGGAAAGTGCGTATAACCAGTTCTTGAGTGACATGACGTTCTCCTCCCTACTTGTTTGCATTTCCGTCTTGTGGGCAGCCCCTAGTAAGGGAAGGGCCACACACGAAGCTTCTGCTTGGCGATCTGCCAGAGCCGCGCGAGGCCGTGCGGTTCGACGATCAGGAAAAAGATGATGAGGGCGCCGACGATCAGATAGGTCAGGTGCTCCACGGTCGCGGCGGCGATCGGCAGGCCGAGCGCCTCGGGGAGCCCGCGGATGATGATCGGCAGGATATGGATCAGGGCGGCGCCGAAGAAGCTGCCGATCATCGAGCCGAGGCCGCCGATGATGACCATGAACAAAAGCAGGAACGACAGCTTGATGTCGAAGGCCGATGGTTCGGCGGCACCGAGCCACAGGAACACCATCAGCGCGCCCGAGACGCCGCAATAGAAGGATGACACTGCGAAGGCCAACAGCTTTGCCGGCAGCAGGCGGATGCCCATCAGCTGGGCCGCGATGTCCATGTCGCGCACCGCCATCCAGGTGCGGCCGATCCGGCCGTGAACGATGTTGGAGGCAAGCAGGGTCATGACCACGACGATGACGAGCACGACCAGGTAGCGCGTCACCGGTGTGGCCGACGGGCCAGTGATGGCGAGGCCGAACAAAGTACGCGCCGGCACCTCGATCGCCCCTGACGGGTTGTCGTTGTAGAGCCAGCTGATGCGCACGAAGCACCATTGCAGGAAGAACTGCGCGGCCAGCGTCGCGACCGCAAGATAGAAGCCCTTGATGCGCAGCGACGGCAGCCCGAACAGCACGCCGATGCCAGCTGCGAAGAAGCCCGAGCAGAGGATCCAGACCAGGATGTTGACGCCTGGAAAGATTGTCGAAAGCTTGTAGGCCGCATAGGCGCCGACGCCCATGAAGGCGGCCGAGCCGAGGGACAAAAGTCCGGTGTAGCCGACGAGGATGTTGAGCCCGATCGCGCCGAGCGACAGGATCAGGAACGGCACCATCACCGAGGCGAGCAGGAACTCGTTGCCGAACAGCGGCACGACGACGAAGGCAACGAGCAGGATGGCGGCCAGGCCGAGCCTGTCCTGCAGGATCGGGAACACCGCCTGGTCGGCCGCGTAGCTTTGCTTGAACTGGCCTGTTTCGCGATAGAACATGGGGTCAGATCCGCTCAATAATCTTGTCGCCGAACAGGCCCTGCGGCCGGTACAGCAGGAACAGAAGTGCAATGGCATAGGCGAACCAGCTCTCGATGCCGCCGCCGAGCAGGGGCCCCCAGTAGAACTCGCCGAGCTTCTCGCCGATGCCGATGATCAGCCCGCCGACGATCGCGCCAGGGACCGAGGTCAGGCCGCCCAGAACCAGCACCGGCAGCGCCTTGAGAGCCACGATCTCCAGCGCGAAGGAGACATCGGAGCGGGCGCCCCACATGATGCCGGTCACCAGCGCGACCAGGCCTGCGGCGAACCAGACGATGACCCAGATCTGGTTGAGCGAAATGCCGACCGAAAGAGCTGCCTTGTGACTGTCGGCTACGGCGCGCAACGCACGGCCGATGCGGGTTTTCTGGAAGAACAAGGCAAGCCCGACGATCATCGCTGACGCGATGACGGCGGCGGCGATGTCGATCTTCTGGAAGCTGACCAGCCCACCGAGCATCTCGACGTCGACCGAACCGCTCGGCAGGAACAGCTCGCTGGCGATCATCTGCTTGGGGTCGCCGCCGAACACCATTTCGCCGAGGCCGATCAGCACATAGGTGATGCCGAAGGTGGCCATGAACAGGATGATGTCGGGCTGATTGACCAGCGGCCGCAGCACCACACGCTCAACCAGCACCGCAAGCACGAACATCACGACCGCGGTCAAAACCAGCGCGACGAACGCGGCAGTGTGGCCAGAGAAGCCTGCGGCCGAGAACTTCTCGTAGAAACCGACGAGGGTGAGCGCCGAAAACACCACCATGATGCCCTGGGCGAAATTGAATACGCCCGACGCCTTGAAGATCAGCACGAAGCCAAGCGCGATCAGCGCGTAGAGCACGCCCGACACCAGTCCCTCCCACAGGGTCTGCACCAGCAGGTCGGGCATCTGCACCATCTGGACGAAGGGGTCGATGAAGATGTTGTAGAGCATCTGTTTCCCCTCAGCCGAACCGGCAGACGGCACGAGCCGGCCAGCGTGTCGTGTGTCTCGTGTTCTTGCGGAACTTCTCTCTTCCACCAGACTGCTGCATGCTCAGTGCCCCACGCCGAGATAGGCTTCGATGACCTTCGGGTCGGCCTTGACCACGTCGGGCGTGCCGTCGGCGATCTTGTGCCCGTATTCGAGCACCACCACGCGATCGGACAGGTCCATCACCACGCCCATGTCGTGTTCGATGAGAGCGATGGTGGTGCCGAAATGTTTGTTGAGGTCGAGGATGTAGCGGCACATGTCCTCCTTCTCCTCGATGTTCATGCCGGCCATCGGCTCGTCGAGCAGCAGCAGTTCCGGTTCCATCGCAAGCGCCCGGCCAAGCTCGACGCGCTTCTGCAGGCCGTAGGGCAGCTTGCCCACCGGCGTCTTGCGGATCGACTCGATCTGCAGAAAGTCGATGATGTCCTCGACCACGCGCCGGTGCTCGATCTCCTCTCGCATCGCCGGCCCGTAGCGCAGCATCTGCCAGAAGAGCCCGCGGTGCATCTTCAGTGTGCGGCCGACCATGATGTTGTCGAGCGTGGTCATGCCGCGGAACAAGGCCACGTTCTGGAAGGTGCGGGCGATACCCTGGCTCGCGGCCTGGTAGGGCCGCATGCGCGGACGGGTCTTGCCCTTGTAGGTGATGCGGCCGTGCTGGGGGTGATAGAAGCCGTTGACGACGTTCAGCATTGAGGTCTTGCCGGCGCCGTTGGGACCGATGATGGCGCGGATCTCGCCCTTGCGGATGTCGAATGAGACGTCGGTGATGGCCTTTACGCCGCCGAACGACAACGACACACCGTCTACCGCCAGCAGTGTTTCCGATGTCGCGGTCATGCGGCGGCCTCAAGCTTTGTGGCTGGCATGGCCTTGGCGTCGGCAATGCGGACGCGGGCAGAGATCACGCCCTTGCGACCGTCCTCGAAGGTCACTTCGGTAGAGATGTCGGCAGCTTCGGCACCGCTGTAGAGCGCGTCGACAAGCGGCTTGTAGCGTTCGGCTATGAAGCCGCGCCGGACCTTCTGGGTACGGGTCATCTCGCCATCGTCGGCGTCGAGTTCCTTGTGCAGGATCAGGAAGCGATGGATCTGGGCGGCTGCCATGCGCGGCTCGGCGGCGAGTGCCCGGTTTACCTCGGCAACGTGCTCGATGAACATCGCATAGACCTCCGGCCGTTGCGCCAGTTCCTGGTACGAGCCATAGGCGATGTTCTTGCGCTCCGCCCAGTTGCCGACCGCCGTGAGGTCGATGTTGAGCATCACGGTGACGAAGTCGCGGTCCTGGCCGAAGGCCACGGCTTCCTTGATGTTGGGGAAGAATTTCAGCTTGTTTTCGATATATTTCGGCGCAAACAGCGCACCCGACCTCAGCTTGCCGACATCCTTGGCCCGGTCGATGATGTTGAGGTGGCCGTCGGGGTCGAAGAAGCCGGCATCGCCTGTTTTCACATAGCCGTCTGATGTCACCGTCTCCGCCGTCTTCTCCGCATCCTTGTAGTAGCCGACGAACTGGCCGGGCGAACGGTAGAGCACCTCGCCGTCGTCGGTGATGCGGATGTCGACATTGGGTGTTGCCGGCCCGACCGTGCCCGCACGGATCTGCCCGTCCGGCTGCGCGGTCACATAGAGGAATGCTTCGGTCTGGCCATAGAGCTGCTTCAGATTGAGGCCGAGCGAGCGATAGAACGAAAACAGATCCGGGCCGATCGCCTCGCCGGCTGTGTAGGCGACCCGGATACGAGAGAAGCCGAGCACGTTCTTCAGCGGCGCGTAGACCAGCAGGTTGCCGATGGCGTAGCCAAGGCGGGCGCCGAGCGGGACCTGCCTGCCGTCGAGGATCTGTTCGCCCCAGCGCTTGGCGACACCGATGAAGTAGTTGAACATTGCGCGCTTCAGCGCGCCGGCATCTTCCATGCGGATGGTGATCCGCGTCAGCAGGGTTTCGAACACGCGTGGCGGCGCGAAATAGAAACTCGGCCCGATCTCCTGGGTATCGGCCTCGGCCGTCTCGCGGCTTTCGGGGCAGGCGATGCAGAAACCTGCGACCAGCGACTGCGCATAGTTGAGATAGTGATCGCCGACCCAGGCCAAGGGCAGGTAGGCAAGTACCTCGTCGCGGTCGGTCAGCTTGTCGAAGGTCACGGTATCGCGCGCTGCCGCAATCGAGCCGCCGGCGGTCAGGAGCACGCCTTTGGAACGGCCAGTCGTGCCCGAGGTGTAGAGGATGATCGAGATGTCGCTGGCCTGGCCGCGATCGCGCTCGGCGTCGATCGCGGCGGCCACGGCACTGTCGGCTGCCAGCCGGACGCGACCCTGCTCGACGATGTCATGGATAGCGTGGAGCCGGCTGTGATCGTAGTCGCGCAGGCCGCGCGGCTCGTCATAAAGCACGGTGCGGAGCTTGGGCACACGATCTTGGATCGAGATCAGCTTGTCGACCTGCTCCTGGTCCTGCACCGCTGCAAATGCGACGTCGGCATGGTCGAGCACATAGGCCATTTCGTCGGCAACGGCGTCGGCGTAAACGGGCACGGGGATGGCGCCCAGCCACTGCGCCGCGAGAATGGTCCAGTACATGGCCGGCCGGTTCTGGCCGATGACGGCGATCGTCGCGCCGCGCTGGAGACCCAACTGCTGCAGGCCTGCTGCGTAAGCGCGAATTGTTTCGGCCAGTTCGCTCCAGCTCCATGTGCGCCAGATGCCGAGGTCTTTGTGCCGCATCGCCGGGCGGTCTGGCCGCACCTGTGCGTGCTCGCACAAAAGCTTGGCAAACGTGTCGCGTTCGCGCGTCTCGCTCCCTTGTGCCAAAGGCACGCCTCCCGTTTCGTTCCCTCGTAGGTCGCCGGGTCTTCCCGGTCGTTGCAGTGAGGCTCGCAACCTTGGCAGGCTTTTTCAAGGGCTGGCTTGACAGACAGGCCGCCAATGTTCAGTCTTGGCTACCGGCCTTGTGTGTCCGCGGCAGAAAAACTCCACTAAATCATTGAATTCATTGATGGCATGTGCCGGACGCCAGTCGTGCGAGGAGCGCTATTCGCCGTAGCTGCGCAGCTTTTCCAGATCCAGGATCGTCACGCCGCCACCCTCGTTGCGGAGCAAACCGGCCTTTTCCAGTTCCTGCAGGATCCGGTTGGCGACAGGCCGCGACACGCCGGCCAGCAAACCGATCTCCTCCTGGCTGATGTCGATATGGGAGCCGACGAAGGGGCTGATCACCGGATTGAACAGGGAAGCGAGGCTGCGCGCCACCTTGCCGGTCGAGTCGAGCGTACGGTCATGCTCGACCTGCGCAATGAACTGCCCGAGCCGTTCGTTGATGAGCCGGACAAGCAGCCGGTCGAATGCGACGCTGTTTTCGAACAGCCAGAAAAATGTCGCGCGATTGAGAAGCGCCACCTGCGTGCGGCGCAAGGCCAGCACGTCATACTGCCGCGGCTCGTCCTTAAGCAGCGACCCCTCGCCGAACCAGCAGCTCGGCGGCAGGCCGGCATAGGTCACCGCCTTGCCCGATGTGGTGATCGAGCCCAGCCGCAACAGGCCGCTGACCACACCGATCCAGTTGTCGATGCGATCACCGCGATGGATGAAATAGGTCCCCGGTTCAAGGATGCGCAGCATGATGCCGCGCCGCGCACGCTCGCGCTCATCCTCCGGCAGTTCCCGCGCCCAGAATACCGAGGCCAGAAATTGCTCCGGGCTTATCACGCGCGCTCCCACTCTTCATGACGAGGTCGTGCGTACCATGTCTTTGGCGCGCTCGCCATGCCGTGAGACTTGCCAGCAGCTACCCCAAACACAGGTTGCTGCCCATTCCCTTGGGGAATGTGAGCGGGCGCTCAAGGAATGACAGGGACATCGTCCGGATCGACTATGCCAACCGTGCGGAAGTCATTGTAGGCATGATCCGCCTCGGCATCGAGTGGACAAAGATGCCAGGCCGAGCAGCCCGACCGTGGAGGAGCCCCCTAGGGGAGCGGATCGAGGCGCAGATCGCATCGGGGGGAGGGTGTCGATGAACGCTGTCTTGCATGCATGTGGCCGACAAACGGGCCCGGCACTGCGTGCCGCTGCCGGCATTGGCCGGTGTTGAGCCGGCTTCGCTGACCGCCGGTCGGTCCGCGGGACCAACTTCGCGAAAAGCGACAGCGCCCCAAGATTGGATCTTCAGCTTGATGCTACCTTTTGCATTGGCAAGGATTAATTGGAAATGGTCGAAGATATTCATGCGCATGGAATAACACTTGTCAACAAATACACCGAATTCTTCTTCAGCGAACTGAAGAACATACTCGCAGTTGATGGTGACAATTCTGGATGGCCGGAGCGGCAGCGGAGATCGCGCGATGCTGTGGCTTGCCCGGCGGCGGCGCAATTGCCGAGCAGCATATCGCCCGAGCTGCCTGACCTTGCCTCGCAATTTATCCGAGCCCTGGCTGTCGAAGCGTCGCGCCAGTGCCTGGCAAATGAGGGCGGCGATCCCGGGCTACTGGCGCAGCCGTCAACCTTGTCGACGCGGCAAGGCCAAATCCGTGGTGGTGACCTCGACTCCATGACCATTGAGGAGTGGGCAGGCCGCGTGGCGGGGGCTACCTATCTGGAAGAGAACCTCCGCATACCACGATCCACCTTGCACCGTTGGTTCCGTTGCAACGAGGTCATCGCGTTGCGAAAGGGCAGGCAGCGTCACGTATTTCCCCTGGCGCAATTCGTCGATGGAAGGCCGGCTTCCGGCATTCGTGACGTGCTGGCGCATATCACCCATCCGCGGTTGGCCTGGCACTGGATGATCCATCCCTCGCCGGTGCTTAACGGTAGGACTCCGATCGATTTGCTCAAGCAGGATTTGGTTGGCGACGTCGTTTCGGCGGCGAAAGAACACTCGCTGGCCTCCTAGGGAGAACGTGGTCGCCAGCTTTTTGCATGTAATAGTAACGTCCCATTTGTGCAAGATGTGTTTAATGTTTCATTTGTTCAGTATTGTTGTTGTTTTTATATCACTAAGAAACTAGATTCATCGGAAATTTGAGGTAACGGCTAAATTTGATGTTTATCAATCCGATCATATAGCGATATTCAGGCTGGCCGGAAGCGGAATATCAAAAACTGTTTCTGGGGGATCGGCGCTGAATGTGCTTTCAATATAAGGAAGTACTCTGTGCCATTTGAATTAATTCTACTGGAGGTTGGATAATGAATATCAAGAGCATTCTTCTCGGCTCTGCTGCGGCTCTGCTTGCAGTCTCTGGCGCCCGTGCGGCCGACGCTGTCGTCGTCGCCGAGCCGGAACCGATGGAATATGTCCGTATCTGCGACGTTTACGGCGCGGGCTTCTACTACATCCCCGGCACCGAGACCTGCCTCAAGGTAGGCGGCCTGGTTCGCTACCAGATCGACTGGAAGGACACGGACGACGGCTGGAAGAAGTATTCGGCAGCGCGCCTCAAGCTCGACGCACGCTCGGAAACCGAATACGGCACCTTCCGCCGCTACATCGAACTGCATTGGCAGAATGACGGCGGCGCGTATGGTACCACCTCGACCACGCCGAGGCCGTACACCGACGCGACCGACATGTGGATCCGCTATGCCTACTTCGAGGTCGGTGGCCTGATGATCGGCCGCAACGACACGCTGTTCGACGGCGGCGTCGACGGCGAGTTCGACAAGGGCGGCGGCACCTTCATCAACCAGATCCGCTACACCTTCGACGCCGGCAACGGCATTGCAGTGTCGGTCGGCCTGGAAGAAGAAGACAACAATTTCGACTATGTGCCGCTGGTGACCGGTAAGGTCTCGATCGCCCAGGGCTGGGGTTCGGTCAACCTCTACGCCGCTTATGACGATCGCTTCTCCGAGTTCGCTCTGAAGGGCATTGTCAACGTCAAGGCAACCGATGCCCTGACGCTCCAGGCAATCGCGACTTATGAATCCGGTGCGACCTGGCTTGGCCTGCTGGCGCCCTACTCGGGCTACGACTGGTCGATCGGCGGCTATGTGAAGTACCAGGTCAACGAAAGTCTGTCGGTTGGCGCCGGCGGCCAGTATTTCGGTGATCGTCACTATGGCGACTTCGTCACCGGCCAGACCGTCGACCTGAACGCCAACGACTGGGCCATCGGCGCCGTTATCGACTACAAGATCGTCGAGAACCTGAACGCCAAGCTGGCCCTCAACTACAACGATGGCGACAGCTATCCGGTCGACGGCTCGTTCTCGGGCTTCCTGCGTCTCGACGCTTCGTTCTGATCTGCTGAACTGATCTTGGCAAACCCGGCTTCCAGTCGCCGGGTTTGTCTTTTTCCGCCGACGAACCCAAGGAATTTCAGGTCGGCTGTCTCGAATTTCGTGAATACTTCTTGCTATGCGTGACATATAACAGGCCATGCGCAGCGGAAGAACAGCATGAGACGGTCGAACCAGGACAATGACGACGAGCAAGGATCCTCGTCAACGGTAAAAAGCGTCGAGGTTGCGGTGCAGATTCTCGATGCACTGGCCGACGCGCCGGGTCCGGTGCGCGTGACCGAACTCGCTCGCTCGCTCGACATGACCAAGGCAAGGGTGTCCAGGCACCTGCAGACGCTGACCAGGCTTGGTCTCGTCGACCATGCCCGGGAGGGTGAGGGTTACGTCTTCGGCCGCAAGCTGTTCAAATTCGGACGAGCCGCCGTCTACCGCAGCAATGTCGTCGAGATCGCGCGGCCTTATCTCAATGAACTGTGTGCGCAGACGGGTCATACCGCCTTGCTGACGACGCCGATCAAGGGCGGCGCGATGGTGGTACACGCGGTGCCCAATCCGTTCGAGCCGGGTATCATGGTGCAGCCCGGCATGGTGCTGAGCTTGCCGGGATCGCCGGCAGCCCGGCTGTTTTATTATTTCGAGAACAAGAAGCCGGTGCCGCCGCGGGTGGTCGAGAACCTGACGGCTTATGGGGTCGATTTCGAGACCGACACGCGCGGCAACGGGCTTGGCGGCATCGCCGCGCCGATCTTTGAGGCCGACGGCCAGATCTGTGCCGCGCTGGGTGTCATCCTGTCGTCGTCGCTGCTGGTGCCCGAGCCCGATGTCCAATTGCTTGCGACCGTGAGATCGGTCGCCAGCGAAATCCAGAAGCGCTACGCCGACGGCGTCAACCCGCCTCTGATGCCCAAGCAAGCAAGCTGATCACCGTGCTTGCCGGTTCGCCGGCGATGCCGCTGAGCCGGCTGTTCGATCATGCCCTGGGCACGACGCGTGATCCGGCCTCGAGCTCGACGAGTGCCTTGGCGGGGTCTAAGACGACACCGATCGGATCCTTGCCGTTGGCAACCGCGTCGACCTGCTGGCGCAGGACGCGGCGCAGCATGCCGATGCCCTGGTCGGTCGAGGTCAGGTTTTCCTCGGAATGGAAGGTGATCGGCCCCTGGCCGACCTGCGCCTCGTAGTCGCCCGGCAGCTTCTGGTGCTCCTGCTCGGTCAGCTCGTGCCAGAGCTTGCCGGCATATTTCGAGCGGATCTTGGCCAGCGTGCCGGCTTCGCTGACGCGGCCGACCGAATAGATGCGGAACGACGTATCGTCCATGGGGAGGACCCAGCCGAGCAGGCTGCACGGGCCGTCGACGGTTGCGACCGGACTTGCCACCGCGCGCACGGTCGGCAACACCGCCTCCGTGATGCGCTGGTGCTCGCCGGTTTCGAGATCGCGCAGCTGCAGGCTGGAGACGCCGCGCGGCGTGTAGTGAAAGCTCACGCGCGGCATCAGACTCATCTTGGAATTGAACTGGTCGCCGCTGAAGGAGCCGTGCAGGATCGGCACATGGAACGGGTCGAGCACGTTTTCATAGTGCTGGAGCCAGTTGCAGTCGACGATGACAGGCCCGCCGCTGCCGATGCTGCTGTCGTCCGTTTCAAGGAACTCGCCGTCGCCGAGCTTCTCCAGCACGTCATAGCGCGGCAGCGCGGGCTTGCGGTCGAGCGGGCCCATATAGGCAAAGATTAGGCCGTATTTTTCCTCCAGCGGATAATGCGGCTGGCGGACATGTCCGCGGGTCTTCGCACCCATTTCGGGCTCGCAAGGCTGTTCCAGGCAGTTGCCTTCGGTATCGAACAGCCAGCCGTGATAGCAGCAGCGAATGCCCTGCTCCTCGACCCGGCCATAATAGAGCGATGCGCCGCGATGGGCGCAGCGAGGATGAACAAGGCCGGGCCGGCCGGTGCCATCGCGAAACAGGATGAGCTCTTCGCCCAGCGCCATGATCTTTCGTGGCGTTGCTGTTGCGTCCTCCGACAGACCAACAGGATGCCAATAGCGGCGCAGCAGTTCGCCCATCGGCGTTCCACGTCCGACCTCGGTCAGCTCGGCGAAATATGTCGGCTTGGGCAAGGCATAGGCCGATCCGTCTTTCGTCATTGCAATATCCTCCCCTAGCGGTCGAGCCGCAGCAGCGCCGTCGTGGCGCGTGAGCAGCAGATCATCATCGTATTGCCCGCCGCGCGTTCAGCATCGCTCAGCACTTTGTCGCGGTGGTCGGGCACACCCTCCAGCACGCGGGTTTCGCATGTGCCGCAGACGCCGTTGCGGCAGGAAGAGGGCGCATGCACCCCGGCCTGTTCGAGCGCATCGAGGATTGTCTGGTCGGCACCGATCTGAATCGAGAGCCCCGACTTGTTCAGGATGACCGTGAAGCCGCCATCATCGACGGCTGGTACGCTCGGCGTGAAGGATTCGGAATGCACTGTCGAGGCATCGCGGGACGAGGCGGCGTCCAGGAACGCATCGAGCATCGGCGCGGGACCACAGCAGTAGAGTTGTGCATCCGGCGGTGCCTGAGCGACGATACGCGCGATATCGAGCAGACCATCTTTTTCGCTGTCGACGTGGAGCTGGATGTTGTCGGTGAGCGCCGTGAGCTCGTCGAGAAGTGCGCATTCGGCTCGCGAACGCACTGCATAATGTAGCGTCCAGTCAGCCCCTGCCTCGTGCAGCTGTCTCGCCATGGCGAGCAGGGGCGTGATGCCGATGCCACCGGCGATCAGGATCGAAGTGGCTTTGGCGTCCGCAAGCGCGAAGGTCGAACGGGGCTGCGAGATTCTGATGCGATCGCCGGGCCGCGCATTTGTATGCAGCCAGCGCGAACCGCCACGTGTTGCCCGGTCGAGTGCGACGGCGATGCGGTAGTCCGAAGCATGCGGCGCACCGATCAGCGAGTATTGCCGCACCAGACCATCGGGAAGATGGACGTCGATATGGGCGCCGGCGTCGAAGGAAGGCAGGGGCGCGCCGTTGGTGGGCCTCAGATCGTATGAGAGGACCGTCGGCGTTTCGTAGGAAATCCGACGGACGATCACCTCGATCGTCGCGTCGGCAGGCTGCTGGTGACCGTCGTTCATTTTTGCGGCCATCCCTAGCCGTTCGAGGAGGCCCGGCCGCGCGTCCGCGGGATGCCGGGCCCGGTGAGGTTCAGCCCAGCGGGTTGGCTGGTGGCGTGACGGGCGATGGCACGAAGGGGTGGATCAACGCCCAGGGGCTCGGCATCTCGCCGACCGAGACGGCAATCAGGGCCGGGCCATTGCTATCCTTTGCCCGCACCAGTGCGTCGTGAAGTCCCGATGGTGAGTCCACCTTTTCGAAGGGCAGGCCGAAGGCGCTTGCCAGATGGGCGAAGTCCGGGTTGGCGAGTTCGACCGCGAAGGTGTCGCCGAAGGTGCGCTGCTGGATGCGGCGGACATTGCCATAGTGTCCGTCGACGAAGACGACGACCGACATGTTGCAGCCGTCGCGCGCCAGCGTCGCCAGCTCCTGCATGCCCCAGCCGAAGCCGCCGTCGCCATTGAGCGAAACGACGCGCCGGTCCGGGTTGCCGTGAGCGGCGCCCAGGGCAGTGTTGAAGCCGTAGCCCAGCGTGCCCTGGTAGCCCGGGGTGACGTAGGAGTTGGCGGCATGGACAGGGAACGCGATGTTGGAGAAATAGCCGACCTGGGTCAGCTCGCTGACGAGGATGTCGTCCATGGCCATGCTGGAGCGAATCGCTCTGACATAGTCGGTCTGTGGCTGGATGGCATCGGTCTGCGATGCAGACCAGGCCTTGACCTTGCCGATCTTGTCTGATGCCGAGACACGTACTTCGGACGGCAGAGCTGCGAGCAGCGCTTCGGCGGCGGCGGTCGCGTCCGACAGCACCAAGCAGCCCGGAGTGCGGGGTGCTCCGGCGGCACCCGCATCGACATTGACATAGACGTATCTGGTGTCGCCGCTGGCATGGGTCGGCTTGGCGATGCCGTCGATGAACCGGGTTCCGACCGCAACGATGACGTCGGCATGCGGGAACACCGCGCGTCCGCCAAGTGATGTCAGGGCAAGCGGGTGGTTGTCATCAAGCAGACCGCGTGCGCCGTCAGTCATGACGACAGGCGCCTGCAATCGCTCGGCGAGCGCCAAGATGGCCTTGCCGGCACCTGATGCGGCGGCACCGCCGCCGACCTGGATGACGGGGAACTTCGCCTGCGCCAGGATGGCGGCCGCTTCCTTAATGGTGTCGGGCTGCGGTTCTAGGCGGCTGAATTCGGCGCGCGGCAGGACTTTCGTCACGCCCTTGGCCTGCAGCACGTCAGGCGGCAATTCGATGGCGACCGGGCGCGGATGGCCTGAACGCAGCTGCACGAAGGCTTCATGGACGAGCGCGGGAACGTCTTCGGGGCGATGAGCGATGCCGTGCCACTTGGTCAGCGACTTGAGGATGCCGCTCTGGTCGGGGATTTCGTGCAGCATGCCGTGCTTCTGACCGATCAGGGTCGATGGAATCTGGCCCGAGATGCAGAGCACGCGCGAGCTGCATGCATAGGCGGTAGCGAGGCCGGACAGAGCGTTGAGCACGCCGGGGCCGGGCACGACCATGAACACGCCTTCGCGGCCGGTGGTGCGGGCATAGCCGTCGGCCATGTAGGACGTCGCCTGCTCGTGGCGGGGCATGATGTAGCGAATGCGGTCCGGCTGGCTGCGGATGGCGTCAACCGCCCAGTCGAGCTGAATACCGGGAATGCCGAAAATGTCGGTCACGCCTTCTTCCAGGAGCTGGGCGACCAACGCCTGTCCTCCGGTCAGCTCCATAGGTTCGTAGTTCCCGTTCACGCCGCTTTTCTCCGATTGGTTTCGCTTGCAGGGCCGGCTCTGACCCGAGGCCGTTTTGCCGGCCCAGGTTCCAAAACCCTGCGAAGAGTCACATGAAATGCAAAGTCGTCTCATAATGCGTTACATCGTCTCGCTAGTCAACGACAAAACGCGATACCTCATCCGAGTTGGAATCCGCTTGGGCTGGCTGTCGTGTAACATCAGGAAAAATGCTAGAGGACGCGCGCCACAAGAGGTCAGCTTGATGAGTCCGAGTTGACCATGTTCAAAATGCGCGATAAAGTCTCATAATACGAGACAATAGAGGGTGATATGTTTTCAAATCTCTCCACGCCGACAGCCGACCCGCTGCTTGGAATGATGCAGCAGTTCCGCGACGACCCGAGCGCCGACAAGGTCGACCTCGGCATCGGCATCTACAAGGACGGGCAGGGCAACGCGCCGGTGCTGGCAACGGTCAAACAGGCGGAATCCTTCTTGGTGGAGAACCAGAAGTCGAAGGCTTATGTCTCTTCGGCCGGCAATGAAGACTATAATCGCCTGACTCGGGAACTCATCTTCGGCGCCGACAGCAGCCTGCTCGCGCGCTCGCAAGCGATCCAGACGCCGGGCGGCACCGGAGCGCTGCGTGTCGCAGGCGACTTCGCCCAGAGCGTGAAGCCGGGCGCCAAGGTCTTCCTTCCTGATCCGACCTGGCCGAACCATCCTTCGCTGCTGGCCGCTGCTGGCCTCCAGGTTGTCCGTTACCCCTATTACGACGTCGCGTCGGGCAAGCTGCAGTTCGACCGGATGATCGAGGCGCTGCGCGCCGCGGGTCCCGGTGATCTGGTGCTATTCCACGGCTGCTGCCACAACCCCGGCGGCGCCGACCCGAGCCTGGCGCAGTGGGCGGAAATCGCCGAATTGCTCGCCTCGACCGGCGCCACCCCGCTGATCGACCTGGCGTATCTTGGCTTCGGCGACGGGCTGGCCGAGGATGCCGCCGGCGTCAGGCTCCTGGCCGAGCGCTTGCCGGAAATGCTGATTGCCAGTTCCTATTCGAAGAACTTTGCGCTCTACCGTGAACGCGTTGGCGCGCTGACGCTGGTGGCCAAGGATGAGGCCACGGCCAGCCGCGCGCACGGCCACCTGCTGCCGGTCGTCCGCACCAACTATTCGATGCCGCCGGACCACGGCGCTTCGGTCGTCGCCCACATTCTCGGCAATGCGGCTCTGCGCACGACATGGGAAGGCGAGGTCGCCGAAATGCGCGGACGCATCAATGGCATGCGCGAAAAGCTGGTGGCAGCGCTTGCCGGCCGAACGACGCGCGACTTCGCATTCCTCGGCGTGCAGCGCGGCATGTTCGCCATGCTCGGCATCACCCCTGCCGACGCCGAGCGGATGAAGGTCGAGCACCATGTCCACATCACCAGTTCGGGTCGTGTCAATGTGGCCGGCCTGACCGACAACAATGTCGGCCACGTTGCCAACGCTATCGTCGCCGTCTGCGGCTGAAGTCGTGAATGGCGGGCTCTGGTCCGCGTGAATGAAAGAAGGGCGGCGCTCCATCGGAGCGCCGCCCTTTCGTTTTGTCGAGATGTTACCGGGGCCAACTCGTCGCGGTGTCCCAGTCCGGGTTTCAGATTTCGTAGGGCAGGCCGAGCTGGGCCTTGCGCAGACGCTGCTGGCCGATCTCGGTGTTTCCCCAGTGGTTCAGCGTCTGGTACTGCATCCGGGTCTGGAAGTTCGTCTGGCCGGGGAAGATGTGCAGGGCCTCGCACATCGAGCAGGCCCAGTGGACGGTCGGCCAGATCCGGCGCAGGCACATTTCCGAATAGCTGTCGAGTAAGGTGGTGTCGTTGGTCGTCAGCAGCCGACGGATCGCTTCGGCCATGATACGCGCATCACCAACCGCGAGGTTAAGCCCCTTGCCGCCGCTCGGCGGAACGATATGTGCTGCGTCACCGGCAATCGCCAGCCGCCCGTGGCGCATCTTCTCGCAGACATAGCCGCGCAGGCGCGCTACCGAGCGCTCGATAATTGGGCCGCGATTGAGCTGCGCTGCGGTACCGTCGTCCATGCGGATGTCGAGTTCATCCCAGATCTGCTGATCGCTCATCGCGTTGGGGTCGGCGTCTGGCTCGACCTGCAGATAGAGCCGGCCAACCGAAGCCGAGCGGGCTGAAGCGACGGCGAGGCCGCGCGTCGAATGGGCAAAGCCGCGGCGGGCAGCGAGAGGTGCGGCCTCGGCCAGGATGCCGAGCCAGGCAAACGGGTATTCGGTCAGGAAGACATGCTCGTCCGAGCCGGGAATGTGCCCGCGGCTGACGCCATGATAACCGTCGCAGCCGGCAATGAACTGGCAGTCCAGCACCCTGTCTTCGCCATTGTGGCGGTAGTGGATGCGCGGTGCAGTCTCGATATCATCGAGGCTCGATACGTCGGCTTCGAAGACGATCGGCAGGCCGTCAGCCTCGCGCTGAAGGATCAGGTCCTCGACGATCTTCTGCTGGCCGTAGGTTGTGAGGTGCCGCCCGGTCCCGTCGTCGAGCGAGATGTCGGCCTTCTGCCTGTCCCAGCACAGCTGCATCGAGCGCATCGGAATGCCCTCGCGATTGAGGCGTTCGCCCATGCCGTATGTGCGCAGCGTATCAACCGTGCCCGATTCGAGGACGCCCGCCCGCACGCGCTCGAGCACATAGGCCCGCGTACGCCGTTCCAGGATCACCGAGTCGATACCGTTGAGCTGGAGGATACGCGCCGCGAGCAGGCCGGCTGGCCCCGCGCCGATGATCCCGACCTGAGTTTTCATGAGTTCACCCATTGCTGCTGACTGGTTTGCGGCGCCGTGTCAGGCGTCAGTATTCGAGGCCCTTGTCTTTCAGGCGCCCGCGCAGGTTGAAGAGATCGAGGCTGAGAATGCCCTTGGCGAGTTCGGTACGCTTGGCTTCCTCCTCGGCGATGCGACGCTCGGAAAGTTGCGCGACGGTATCGGCCATTTCGCGCGGGATGATCACGACACCGTCGTCATCGGCGACGACGACATCGCCGGGATTGACCACCGCACCGGCGCACGAGACCGGCACGTTCACCGACCCGATCGTTTCCTTGACCGTGCCTTGGGCGCAGATCGCTGTCGACCAGACCGGGAACTTCATCTGGGTCAGATCGCGGATGTCGCGCACGCCCGCGTCGATGACGAGGCCGATGCCTCCGCGCGCCATCACAGAGGTCGCCAGAAGGTCGCCGAAATAGCCGGCGTCGGAAGGCGAGAACGGCGCAACGACAAGGATGTCGCCCGGCTTGATCAGCTCGATCGCCACATGGATCATCCAGTTGTCGCCGGGCGGCACCAGAACGGTGACGGCACTTCCCGATATGGCGGCACCGGTATAGATGGGCCGCATCCGTGAGCTCATCAGACCGGTCCGGCCAAGGGCTTCATGGGTGGTGGCGACGCCGGCCTTGGCCAACCGGGCGATGGTCGCGCCATCGGCGCGCTCGATGTTGCGGACGACCTTGTTCATGACTGGCGCGTCTGCAGCGAGTGATAACGGTACTTCACGCGGGCATCGCGCAGCGACATGCCCTCGGTGATGGCTTTCCGGATGGCATTCTCGGCGCTGGCGATCTCGTCGGCGAGGTCGAGGACCTGTTCGGCGCGCTCGCTCGGAATGACGACGACGCCATCGGCATCGCCGACCAGAATATCGCCCTGGCGAACCAGCGCGCCGCCGATCTCGACCGTGATGCCGGTGGCGTCGACCTGGACGCGGTCCTTGCCGGTCTTCATCGAATAGCTGCGCGAATAGATCGGATAGCCGAGCCTGAGGCAAAGATCGACATCGCGACAGGCGCCGTCGATGACAGTGCCTGCGAGGCCCTTGTGGCTGGCCAGCTGGGTCATGATATCGCCCCAGACAGTGCAGTCCTCGCGGCCGCGATTGTCGAGCACGACCACCGTACCCGCCGGCAGGTCGTCGATGAAGTCGCCGACATTGCCCGGTGCCAGCACATCGACCGGCACGTAGCGGACGGTGAAGGCGCGGCCGACGAGCCGGAACTTGTGGTCGCGTGGCTTGATGCCCCGGCAGACACCTTCGATGCCAAGCCGGTCCATGGCGTCGGACAAGGTGGCGCAGTCGTGTTTTCCGGCGCGTTCTACGGCTTGGTCGATCATTGCATTGCCTCGAGCATGTCTTCGTAATCGGCGCCGAGCACCTCGGAGACCGGCTTGCCGGCCTTCAGGGCTTCGATCATCAGGCGTTCCTTGGCAGCGATGCGCTCGCCGGTCCGGATCACCTTCTCCGCATTGTCGGCGGTGATGAACACCGCACCCGAACCGTCTGAAATGACGTAATCGCCGGGCGTCACCATCACCGCGTCGATGGTGACGGGCACGTTGGTTGCGACCTCATGGACGCGGCCGCGAGCCGTGCGCACGGTGGTCGCGCGCGCAAAGATCGGAAAGTCGAGCCCGTTGGCTTCATCCACGTCACGCAACGGTCCATCGACGATCACCCCCTGAATGCCGGCAAGGCGCGCGGCCTGGGTCAGCACTCCGCCCCAGCCGCCGGCGTCGATGCCGGGATGGGAAACGACGATCAGCGAGTTGGCGTCGCCGGCTTCGATGGCGCGGGCACCGAGATGGACCTTGGGTGCGCCCGCCGGCGCCGGGCCTTCGGCGAGGGCGACGGTGACGACACGCCCGGCCACCACGCCGCCGCCGGAACGGCGGGCGATGCCGCCGACGGCACCAGGCAGGCCGAGTGCGTCGAGCGCATCCGAGACTGTACATGCATCGAGCCGGCGCAGCCGTACAAGCAACTCCGCGCTCATGGATTGACGCCCCACCAGTACATGCCCTGAGCGGTGCCGGTGCCAGCCGGCGAGCGGTAGCAAGGGACGTAGGCCACTTCGTGGAACTCGGTGTCGTAGGCTTCCATGACGCCAGCGGTGGTGATCCAGCTCTTCATTTCCGAAGTGCCCGACTGGAGCTCAGAGAGCGGGATGCTCTTGAGGAACTCGGTATCCTTTTCGCGCATCGCCTTCATGAATCGGGCGTCCCAGTCCTCGTCGATGGTAAAATGGCTCATGCCGCCCGAGCCGAACACGACGACGCGGGCGTCGCTTTTCCAGGAGCGGATGGCTTCGCCGACGACCTGGCCGAACTTGTAGGAGCGCCGAGCGGTCGGCTGGTTCGGTGGGAAAAAGGTGTTCTGGTAGATCGGGACGTTTGGGATGACCTTGTCGCGCATCACCTGGCGGTAGATGTGGCCGAAGGCGTGACTGATGCCGGTCGTGCGCGGATTGTGCGTGGGCAGCTTGGGTGAGACGGTGATGTCGAACTCGTTGTCGACCAGATTGCCGATGATGTGCTTGGCGAGTTCCGGCACCGTATCGTATTCGCGGTACTCTTCCGGTGCGTGGCCGGCTTCGCCCTCGGCGACACCCGGTGGCATCAGCCGGCGGCCTTCTTCGGTCGCCGGATGATGGCGGATCTTGTCGCCGTAATAGATCATGTAGGGCGGGCTCAGGTCCTCGCCGTAGATCTCGTGCTGGTCGTTGCCGAAGATGATGGCGACGTCGGCCTTCATCGCATCGAAGGCGTCGGCCA
This sequence comes from Aminobacter aminovorans, assembly GCF_900445235.1. NCBI lineage: Bacteria > Pseudomonadati > Pseudomonadota > Alphaproteobacteria > Hyphomicrobiales > Phyllobacteriaceae > Aminobacter > Aminobacter aminovorans. The sequence goes on from NZ_UFSM01000004.1 coordinate 79,404, forward strand.
GGCGTTCGCTGGCGACGTGGCACTTCTCGTAGTTGGCGGTCATCGCCTCCATCGTGCTGCGTTCGGCAAGGTTCTCGTCCTTGCGCAGTTCGCAGAGCTGGTCGAACGAATAGACGCCGCCGCGGAAGGGGTGCATGCGGGTGCGGTCCGACTGGACGCGCAGCAGCCACTTGTCAGGCGTGGTGTGCAGTTGCGGCCCGTGAGCCGTGCAGATGAATCCGACTATTTTCGCCATAGGTAGCCTCCATGTTGTTCCAAGGCTGCGCTTCAGGTGACCTGGGTTGATCAGGCTTCGATGTTGAAAAGCCGCGCGGCATTGCCGCCCAGGATTGCCTTGCGTTCATCATCCGAGATGAACGACAGACCGTTGATGTGCGGGATGATGGTGTCGAAGGTCTCGCCGGTCTCCGGGTCGATGGATGAGCCGACGCCGGGCATCTCCGCGCCATAGAGGCACTGCGAAGCACCGACCACCTTGACCAGCAGCTCGATGGCGTCGCGCGAGTAGAGCACTGTGTCGAAGTAGAGCTTCTGCAGCCGGTCGCGGAACCGAACGCCTGAAGAGGACATGCCGTTGCGCGGCACGGTGGTCGCATCGAAGCGGCCGAGCTGGTACGGGATCGCGCCGCCGCCGTGGCTGACCAGGATCTTGAGGTCCGGGAAGTCGTCAAGCACGGTCGACTTGCACAGGCCGTAGACCGCGGTGGTCTCTTCGTTGATGAAGTGCAGCGAATAGGGCTCGCGCTCAGGCGCCCGCGAACTCGCCGAATGGATGTGGCCGACGACATCCAGTTCGCAGAGCTTTTCGTAGAGCGGATACCAGTAGCGGTCGCCCATCGGCGGTGCCATGCGGCCGTTGTTTTCGAACGGATCGGGATTGATCAGGCAACCGCGAAAGCCGAACTCCTTGACGCAGCGTTCGAGCTCCGGCAGCGCTTCGGTAATCGGGCTGTCGCCGGTCTGCGGCAGGCCGGCGACGCCGTAGAAGCGCTCGGGATAGAGCGCGCATTCCTGCGCGATGATGTCGTTGGCGTATTCGACGTACCAGTGGACGAGCTTCTTCGGTTCTTCCGAATGCATCAGCTGGAACGGGCGCGGCGACAGCATCTGGATGTCCACGCCGGCCTGGTCAAGGCAGGCGAGGTGGCCCATCGGCGCCATCTCGACGCGGTTGAACGCCTGCTCCAGTGCTTCGTTGGAAACCGGCGGCGCTTTGCGGCCATGGGCGCCGCGATGCGACAGGATGCTGGCCTTGTAGGCGGGAAGCTGATGCGGCACCGCCATGTGTGCGTGACAGTCGATGATCTTCATCTGGCACTCCAGAATTCCAGTAAGGTTCGCATGGGCCGGCCTCAATTCACCGAGGCGGCAGTGCCGGTGATGGTATCCAGCAGCGCGTTGGGGTCGGTCGGGCAGGCGTCGCCGCGCCACGCGACGTGCCTGTCGGGCCGCGACAGCACGAAGGCTTCGGCATATGGACCTGGGCCACCCTTGCCGGGCACGACGTCGAGCAGCTGGATCGGGATTCCGCGTGCCGCTGCCGTCGCCATCAGGGGCTCTGCGTCCTGGCTCGGGTCGAACCGCAGCAACGTGTAGTCGGGGCCCATCGCGTCATAGAGCGAGCGCTTGTCCGCCAACCAGATGTGCGGCGTGCGACAGCCAGGCACGGTCGACGGCGTGAATTCGGCCATCGAGTAGGCCGGCTGTGCCGCACCGTCATAGGAGATGATCGGCGAGCGGTCGTAGTAGTAGCCAAAGTTGAGGCCGCCGCAGCAATATTGCTGGACGTTGAGGTCGTAGATCTTGCGTCCCAGTGCCTCGCGCGCGGCAGCGCCGGCGGGTGTGTCGTCCTCGATGTCGGTGGGTACCACCTTGCGTTCCTTGGCCATGGCATGGGCATGGTTCATGGCGAAGACCGAGACCTGCTCGGTGATCGGCTGACGTTCGGCGGCGTAGGCGTCGAGCATGCCTGATTTGCCCCAACCGGCGACGTTGGCGGCGAGCAGCCAGCCAAGGCACTCGGCGTCGGCGATGCCGGCGTTCATGCCGTAGCCGGCGTAAGGGACCCAAAGGTGGGCTGCGTCGCCGCAGATGAAGACACGGCCCTTGTGGAAGCTGTCGGCGACGAGGCGACGGCCGAACCAGTCTTCGTTGGACAGGACTTCATAGGAAAAGTCCGGGCCGACGCCGAGAATCTCGCGGATCGACCAGTCACGATCGACGCTGTCGAAATCCGGCTCGTCGTCACGCAGATAGTTGTGCACGAGCCAGGTCTCGCGGCCGTCGATGGCATAGACGTTGCCGCTGCGCCGCGGGTTGAGCGAGAAGCTCGCCCATGCCGGCGCGTCGTTCATCAGGCCGAGCAGCTGCGGTGCACGGATGTAGGTCGACTGCACGCGCTGAACGACGGCGTCACCGACGAGCTTGGCGCCGATGTCGCGGCGGACCTGCGAACGGCCGCCGTCACAACCGGCAAGATAACGGGTCGAGATCGTCGTCTGCTCGCCGCTGTCGATATTGCGGGCGCTGATCTGCAAGCCGTCGTCGGTTTCAGCGTGAGACAGATATTCTGTCCGGTTGAGCACCGTCAGCCCCGGCATTGCGGCGGCGTGTTCGAACAGGATCGGTTCGAGGAAGAGCTGGTTGATCCGGTGCGGCGGCTCGGCTGTCGGCCAGTCTGTGTCGGGGCCGCCGGTTGCCGTGAAGCGGTCACGCCGGCAGGGGATGGGAATACGCGTGATCGCCTTGCCGGTCATCGAGGTGCGATAGGCGATGTCGTTGGCATAGTCCTCGGGCAGGCCGGCATTGCGGGCGGCGCCGGCGACGCCCAGACGTCGCAGGATCTCCATCGAACGTGCCGAGACGTGATTGCATTTCACGTTTGGCGGTTCACCGCGATGGCGGGTCTCCAGGATCGTCACCGCCACGCCGCGTTGTGCCAGCACCATGCCGAGCGTCAACCCGACGGGACCCGCGCCAACGATGAGCACGTCAGTCTGCAGGCTTGTGGTCATGGCCGCGGGTTCCCGACCGTGACCACGACATTGCCGTCGGTCACCTGCACAGGCACAGGGGTCAGGCCGACCTTAGGATCGATCGGGTGGCGTCCTGTCAGCATGTCGAATTCGAAGCCATGCCAGGGGCAGACGATGTGCAACTGCTCCTTGGAAAAGCCCAAGCCGAGGCTCTTGCCGTTGTCGGCCACCAATTCCAGCGTGCGCGGCATGATCTTGCCCTGACACACCGGTCCGCCCATATGCGGACAGATATTGAGATAGGCACGCACTTCCTCGCCGACGAAGTAGACGCCGATGCCTGTGCCATCGACGTCGATGACCATGCGCTGGCGCTTCTTGAGCTCGTCGTGCCGGCCCAGCACGATCTGCCGCGACGTTCCCGCCGCCATGTCAGCGCCGCTCACGATGCCCTCCGGAACCACATGGCGAGGTCGAACACGTTGAGGTCGGCAGCGCGCAGAAGCTCACTGACCAGGACTGCGGTTTCGGTGGCGGTCAGAGCGTCTTGGTTGACTGGCGGGAAAATCTTGTCCGACTTCTCGACCTTGGCCGCGTAGAGCTTTCCAAGTGCGGCGAGTGCGATTGCGATGTCGGCCTCGCTGATCTGTTCGAGCGTTCCCGAAGCAAGGGCCTCGTCTGCTGCCGCTGCAATTGACGCGGCTGCCGCGCTGAAACCAGCGCCATGTTCTGAGTTTGTCATTGTCTGTGCCACTACGATGCGGTTTTCGGGCGATTGGCGAGGACGTCCTCGGCCAGCGGCTTGCGGCGTGTCGTGTCGAGCTTGAACAGTCGCGCGGCGTTCAGGCCGAGGATGTTGCGCTTGGCCTGTTCGGAGAGGAAAGGCAGCGAGTCGATTGTCGCCGGCGAGTCCCAGTCCCAGTGCGGCCAGTCCGAGGAGTAGAGCAGCTGGGTCTCGGCGTTCATCGCCTCCATGGTCGCTTCGAGAAGCTTCATGTTGGTGCGCTCGAGCGGCTGGCTCGTGTAGTACATCTCGCGCATGTATTCACTGGGCAGCCGCTTGAGCCCGGGCGCCTCGCTTGGCCGCATCAGCACCTCGTGGTCGAGGCGCTGCATCAGGAACGGGATCCAGGCGAGGCCGCTTTCCACCCAGAGCATGTTCAGCTTGGGGAAGCGCTCCGGCATGGCGTTGACGATCCAGTTGGTGAGGTGGATCTGGTTGTAGTGGGTGAACGACAGCGCATGCATCGACAGGAAGCGGTTGAGCTGCGCGAAGGACGGATCGCCCCAGTGGTAGCCGGAGTGGAAGGCCACCGGCTTGTCCAGTTCCTGGATCATCGAATAGAGCCGCATATAGCAGTCATGATGGACCGGCTTGTTGCGGGTGGAGCAGACGGTGAAGCCGATGATGCCTTCGGTGTCGCCGTAGCGCTCGACGAGCTCCTCGCACGCCTCGGGCGTGTTGAACGGCAGGTAGAGCAGGCCCTTCATGCGGCTGTCGATCGGCAGGATGCGTTCGATCATCCAGCGGTTGAACGCCTTGGCCAGCGCCACCTCGATCTCGTCCTGCGGGTGCATGCCGAGCAGCAGCATGGCGCTCGGGAATACCACCTGATAGTCGAGCCCCATCGCATCCATGCTGCGGCGGGCGGTCGAGATGAAGCGGTGGACACTGTCGTCGCTTACCGGTTCGCGCCGGCCCTGGTGGCCGATGCGGCCGCCGACGCTCTGCAGCGACAGGCCCGGTGAGATGTTGAGCAGGGCGTTCGATCCGCCAAAGCCCTTGACCTGGTGCTGGCCGATCTGGCGCAGCACGTCATTGTCGATCAGGTCGATGATCTCGGACCAGAAATGATCTTCCGAAACATGGGCGTCGACATCGACGATGAGATAGTCGTCGAAATTCCTGGCCGCCTGCTTGGTGGCGTGTGCCAGCACGTCGCGGGAATCCGTCGACCCGGTGATTTCGCCGATCTCACGGAAGTTGGGAATGGAATGCTCGGTCATTGCTCTACGCTTCAACCCTGTGTCACGAATTTGGTCACGAGATAGCTATCGAGGCCTTCCGACCCGCCTTCGGAGCCATAGCCGCTCTCCTTGACGCCGCCGAACGGGGTCTCGGGCGTCGTCAGCACCATGTTGTTGATGCCGACCATGCCGGACTCCAGCTCGTCGCCGATGCGCGTGGCTGTGGTCGTGTCGCGGGTGAAGGCATAGGCGGAAAGACCGAAGGGCAGCCTGTTGGCCTCGGCAACGACCTCGTCGAAATCCTTGAACCGACGCGTCACCGCGACCGGGCCAAACGGCTCCTCGTTCATGATCCGCGCTTCGTTGGGCACGTCGGTCAGAACGGTGGGTTGCCAGAAATAGCCGCGCTCGCCAGTCCGTTCGCCGCCCAGTTCGACGCTGGCGCCGGCGCGTTGCGCGTCCGAAACCAGGCTCTCCATGGCGTCGATGCGGCGGCCATTGGCCAGCGGTCCCATCTGGGTTTCCGGGTTGAGACCGTCGCCCAGCCTGAGCGAGGCGGCGACATCGCGAAACCTGGCAACGAACCGGTCGTGAATGCTCTCATGCAGATAGAAGCGGGTCGGCGTGATGCAGATCTGGCCAGCGTTGCGGTACTTCGACCGGGCGGTCATTTCCGCTGCCTTCTCGACGTCGGCGTCGGCGAAGACGATTGTCGGCGCATGGCCGCCGAGTTCCAGCGTCGCCGGCTTGACGCCGTCGGCCGCCAGCCTGGCGAGGTGCTTGCCGACCCGGGTCGATCCGGTGAAGGAGATCTTCTTGATCACCGGCGATGCGATCAGATGCGTCGAGATGTGATCCGGCACCCCGAAGACGACGTTGAGCACGCCATGTGGAAGGCCGGCATCGGCAAGGGCCTGGGCGATCGCCAGTGTCGGCGACGGCGTTTCCTCGGCGGGCTTGGCAATACAGGAGCATCCGGCGGCAAGTGCCGCGGCGATCTTGCGTGCCGGGATCGTGACGGGGAAGTTCCACGGCGTGAACAGGGCGACCGGGCCGATCGGCTCGCGGAACACCAGGCTGCGCACACCTGAGGTGCGCGACGGAATGATACGCCCGTAGGCGCGGCGGCCTTCCTCGGCGTACCAGTCGAAGATGTCGGCAGCGCCCTGCACCTCGGCCATCGAATCGCCGACCGGCTTGCCCTGCTCCAGTGTCATGGCTCGGGCGATGCCTGGTGCGCGTTCACGCAGCAAACCCGCCGCGCGGCGCAGGATTGCGTAGCGCTCGAATGCCGAAACCTTGCGCCAGGAGCGGTATGCGGCGGCGGCCGCAGCCAGGGCATCGTCCAGATCGGCGGTGGTTGCGACCGGGATTTCGCCGATCGCCTCACCGCTTGCAGGGTTGATGACCGGCAGGATGTCGCGGTCGGCCGCCCGGACCCTCTCAGAGCCGATGCGCAACGAGCGATCTATCTGATCTTCTGTGGCCATGTCCCACTCAACTGATTGAAATTGTTCAAGGCAGGAGCTCGTCACCGCCGATCTTGAAATATATGATAGTTTAAAAATTTAGGCCGCGCAATCGCCATTTTTCGCTTGATTTCTGACTCCGGATGATCTTTTTTGTCCTAAATATCGTATCAAAGGGATCGACATGCAAAAAGCACCTGATGCTGAAGGTAGCGGTCTTACCCAGATGGTCGGCCCGGCGGAGCGGCTGTGGTCCTCGGGCAAGCAGACGACGCTTTCGGCGAGCGTGATCGACCAGATCCGCACCGTGCTTTTCGCCGGCAGGCTGGCGCCTGGCGATCGCCTGGGCTCGGAAGCGTCGCTGGCCCTGCAGTTCGGCGTCAGTCGCATGACGATGCGCGATGCGTTGCGCTCGTTGCAGGCGTCGGGCGTGATCGAGGTCAAGGTCGGCATCAAGGGCGGCATCTTCGTCGCCGAGGGCAATTCCGAGCGGCTGGCCGAAACCATCGCCATCCAGCTGAAGCTGATCGGCATCAGCACCGAGGAGCTGCTCGACACGCAGATCGCCATCGAGGTGATGGCGGCGGGGCTTGCAGCCAGCAATGCGACCGGCGCGGACATCAAGGCATTGCATGAGGCGCTTGGAGAAGCCGAGCGACTGATCGATGACGCCGAGGAGTTCACCTGGGCGGCGATCAACTTTCACGGCTGCGTCGTCGCGGCCTCCCACAATCGGGTGCTCGCTGCACAGTTCAGGGCGCTCAGCCATGTTCTGATGCCGCTCTATGTCAGGGGGTCGTCGCCTGACGTGGCCCGTCGCGCGGTGGCATTCCAGCGCGCGCTGATTGCCTGCATCGAAGCACGCGAGCCCGATGCGGCCAGAAACCTCGTTTACGGGCGTCTGCAATTCGTCAAGTCGCGCCAATTGGGCGACCTGGCGAAGGCAGGAGCCGGCGACTGACCATGGAGGAACGGCAGGACCTGCGTCCTGCCGCTTTGGTTCCAAGCCGAAATGCAGAGGGGAATGCCTGCTGAACGCCGCAAGAGAAGCGGCGTTGTGGGTCAATTTGCGAAAAAGGGAGTGAGGAAGATGTTTACGATTTCGCGCCGAAGCCTGCTCAAGATCTCAGCGGCTTCCGGCCTTATGGCGGCTTTGCCCGGCGGCGGTGCATGGGCTGCCGAGCCCAAGCGCGGCGGCCACCTTGTCGCGGCCAGCGGTGGTGCGTCAACGGCGGATTCGCTGGATCCCAGGACGTTCGGCTCGCCCTACACGGCGGTCATGTCCGGCATCACCTACAATTCGCTGATCGAGGTGCATGGCCTCGACATGGAACTGCGGCCCGGCCTCGCCAAGAGCTGGGAGCCGTCCAATGGCGGCAAGAGCTGGATTTTCGATCTGGTCGAGGGCGCGACCTTCCACAATGGCAAGGCGTTTACCAGCGAGGACGTGGTGTTCTCGCTGAAGCGTCATGCCGAAGAGGCGTCGCGTTCCAACATGCGCAGCATCATCAAGGGCGTGACCGATATCCGCGCCGACGGTCCGAACCGCGTCATCATCGACCTGCCCGAAGCCAACTACATGTTCCCGGCGATGCTGACGGCGTTCTCGCTGGGCATCGTCCCGGCCGGGACGACGACCTTTGACGGTGTCGGCACCGGCCCTTACAAGCTGAAGCGGTTTTCGCCGGGCGAGGTTCTCGAAGCCGAGCGTAACGAGAATTATTTCAAGTCGGACGCAGCTTTCGTCGACAGCCTCGAATTCCTGGCCATCAACGATGCCTCGGCGCTTGGCAGCGCGTTCCAGAGCGGTCAGATTCATCTGACCACGCTGCTCGACGCCCGCACCGCGCCGCTGATGCGCCAGATGCCGAACCTCAAGATCTACAACACCGAGGGCCGCGGCTTCATCTGCTTCAACATGCGCACCGACATGGCGCCGTTCGACAACCCTGATATGCGCATGGCGCTCAAGCTCGCCGTCAACCGTCCCGACATGCTCGAGCGTGTCTCGGTCGGCGTCGGCCGCATCGCCAACGATACGCCGGTTGCACCGAGTGATCCGGTCTTTGCCGCCGATTTGCCGCAGACGGAATACGATCCGAAGCGCGCCAAGGAGCTGTTCGACAAGACCGGCTTCAAGGGTCCGATCGTGCTGCAGACCTCGGAAGCGATCTCGTCGCGCGCCGTCGACATGGCCGTGATCTTCCAGGAGCACGCCGCCAAGGCGGGCATTCCGATCGAGGTCAAGCGCGAGCCCTCGGACGGCTACTGGGAAACCATCGTCGGCCAGACGCCATTCCACGTTTCGGCCCGTTCCGACCGGCCGACCGCGGATGCGATCTTCTCGGTCGCCTTCCTCAGTACCTCGGGAAACAACGAGTGCAAGTGGGTGAACAAGGATTTCGACGCCGCGGTGATCGCCGCGCGTGCCGAGCCTGACCTCGAGAAGCGCAAGGCCTTCTATGCGACGGCGCAGAAGATCTGCCGGGAAGATGGCGGCACCATCATTCCGTTCTTCTCCAGCACGGTCGAAGGCACGACCAGCGATCTCGACGGTTTCGTGCCGTCGGCTCTGCAGATGGCGGGCTACCGCGCCATCGAGCAGGTCTGGTTCGCCTGACAGGACTGGACGGCATGACTCTGTTCGCCAATTCCCCGGTGAAATCGTTCGTAGTCGCCAGGGTTGCGTCCGGGCTCGTGTCGATCTTCTTCATTTCGTTCCTGGTTTTCCTAGGAACGTCGATGTTGCCGGGCGACGCAGCCAATGCGTTGCTCGGCCAGAATGCCACCCCTGAAACGGTCTTGGCCCTGCGCACGGAGCTGGGCCTCGACCAACCTCTGCCGGTGCGCTACTTCCATTGGCTTGGCAATGCGCTGCACGGCGATTTCGGAACCTCGCTTTCCAACTCCCAGCCGGTGATCAACCTGTTGGTGCCGCGGCTGATCAATTCGCTGATCCTTGCCTTTTCGGCGGCGGCGATCGTTCTGCCGCTCGCCGTCGGCATCGGCTTGCTCGCCGCCATCAACCGCGGCAAGGCACTCGACACAGCCACCGGTTCGATCTCGGCGATCTTCCTGTCGATGCCGTCCTTCCTGATCGGTTACCTGCTGGTCTTCATTTTCGCGGTCAAGCTCGGGCTGTTTCCGCCCTTGTCGATGGTCCGTTCCAGCGCCAGCCTGCCAACCTGGATTTCGGCTCTGACGTTGCCGGTGCTGACCCTGGTGCTGGTCGCGCAGGCCCATGTAATGAAGCTGACCCGTGCCGCCGTGCTCGGGGTGATGAGCTCCGACTACATTCTGATGGCAGAGACCAAGGGCATTCCCCGCAACAGGATCATCCTCAAGCACGCGCTGCCCAATGCGTTGTCGCCGATTGTCTCGATCTGCATGATCACCATGGCCTATCTGATCGTCGACGTGGTGGTGATCGAAGCCGTGTTCAACTATCCCGGCATGGGCAAGCTGATGGTCGACGCGGTCGCCTATCGCGACATCCCGATGGTGCTGGCCTGCGGCGTGCTGTTCTCCACCATCTTCATCACACTCAACTTCACCGCCGACTTGTTGGCCATGCTCGTCAATCCGCGTCAGCGCCTGCCCAGGAAGGGGAACTGAACCGTGTCGAGCAAATTGACGCTGACCGTTTCCCTTGCCGTCCTCGCAACTATGGCGGCAGCCGCCATCCTTGCGCCGGTGCTGGCGCCGTTCCCGCCGAACGAGATGGTCCATGCCGCATTCGATGCGCCCGGCGTGGGCGGTCTGCTGGGTGCCGACGGCCTCGGCCGGGACATGCTGTCCCGCATTCTCTACGCCACGCGCTACACCTTCGTTGCGACGCTGATCGCCACCACGCTGGCCTGCATGATCGGCGTTTCGCTGGCCATCATCGCCGGCCTGAGCAAGGGTTGGGTCGATATCGTCATCGGCCGTGCCGTCGACATACTGATGTCGATCCCGCAGATCATCTTCGCGCTGATCATTCTGGCCATTGCCGGCGTGTCGCTGACGACGCTGATCCTGACCATGGCGGTGCTGCAGTCGAGCACCTATTACCGCGTCACCCGGCCGATCGCCGGCGATCTGGCGGCGATGGAATATGTCGAAGTCGGGCGCCTGCGTGGCGAACGGCTGCACTGGTATTTGTTCAAGGAAATACTACCTAACATGGTGCCGTCGCTTTTGGCGCAGTTCGGACTGGGGCTTTCCTCCGCGGCACTTTTCATCAGTTCGCTCAGCTTCCTGGGCATCGGCATCCAGCCGCCCGCGGCCGATCTCGGCGGACTTGTCCGCGAGAATGCGCTCGCCCTTTCAACCGGCCGTCTGACACCGCTGATACCGGCTTTCTGCATCGCGCTCTTCTGCCTGAGCGTGAATGGGATCGTTGATTGGCTCGTCGGTCGCTTTTCAGACAAACCGGACGTGAAATGAGCGGTAATCGAATACTGAGCATCGACAATCTGCGCGTCGAGACACGGACTAGCGTGCTGCTCGACGACGTCTCCATCCATGTCGACCGCGGCGAGGTGCTGGGCATCATCGGTGAGTCCGGCGCGGGCAAGAGCACGCTGGCGCTGAGCTCGATCATGCTCTTCAAGTCAGGCTGCAGACCGACCGCGGGGTCGATCACGCTGGGTGGCCAGTCGCTGATGGAACTCGGAACCGCCGAGCTGGAGACCATCCGTCGCACCAAGGCGTCCTACGTTGCCCAGAGCGCCGCAGCGGCGTTCAACCCGTTCTACCGCCTGGAAGACCAGGTCACCGAAATCCCTGCCATGGCGCAGAAGCTGACTTCGGCGCAACGGCGGCGCATGGCGACCGAACTGTTCGAGGAACTCCAGCTTCCTGACCCTCGGAATTTCGGCCGCCGCTATCCGCACCAGGTCTCGGGCGGCCAGCTGCAGCGGGCGATGATCGCCATGGCGCTGATCAACCAGCCCGACCTGATCATTTTCGACGAACCGACCACCGCACTCGACGTGACGACTCAGATCGAGGTGCTCAGGCTGATCAAAAAGGTGGCGAGCACGCACAATTGCGGTGCGCTCTACATCTCGCACGACCTGGCCGTTGTGTCGCAGATGGCCGACCGTATTGTCGTGATGCGCAATGGCAAGATGGTAGAGCAGGGGCCGACGCGCCAGCTCGTCGACCACCCGCAGACGGAATACGCCAAGCGCCTCGTCGCCCACCAGGGCGATGGTAGCTACGCCAGTGCCGACGGCAGCGACGAAACCTTGCTCGATGTACGCAATGTCGATGTCGGCTATGGCGGTGTTACTGCCGTCAAGGACGCTTCGATCAGGCTTGGCGCCGGTTCGGTCCTGGCACTCGTCGGCGAGTCCGGCAGCGGCAAGACCACACTGGCGCGCAGCATTGCCGGGCTGCAGCCGGCCCGCACCGGCGAGATCCGCATGCGCGACAGCCTGCTTGCGCCTTTGGTCGAACGCCGCAGCTTCGACCAGCGACGCCTGATCCAGTACATTCACCAGTTGCCCGACCTGGCGCTCAATCCACGCCAGACCATCCGTGACGTCGTTGGCCGGCCGCTGAGCTATTTCCACGGGTTGCGTGGAGCCGGCGCCGAACAGCGACTGCGCGAACTTATGGATGCGATCGAGCTGCCGTCGGCCTATCTCGACCGCTACCCGGCATCGCTGTCCGGCGGGCAGAAGCAGCGTGTCTGCATTGCCCGTTCGCTGGCGGCAAAACCCGACATCCTGATCTGCGACGAGATCACGTCGGCGCTCGATCCGCTGGTCGAGGAAAGCATCGTCAGGCTGCTCACCCGGCTGATCAAGGACGAGGGGCTGAGCATCCTGTTCATCACCCACAATCTGGGCCTCGCGCTGCGCTTCTCGCACAAGACAGCGGTGATGCAGGCAGGGCGGATCGTCGAGCATGGCGATACGCGCGCAGTGTTCGAACAGCCGCAGTCCGACTATACGCGCAGCCTGATCCGTGCGGTGCCGCAGCTACGTGAAGGCTGGCTGGACGGCTTTTCCGCCGATGCCGCCTGAAGGAAGCGTGGCCGCTTGTGCGGCCAGTGCCGCGATTTGCGGTGGTTCAAATTCGAGGGAGACAACCATGACGCAGTCCCATGCGATGATCATCAATGGCGAAAGGGTGCCGGCCGCAGGCACGTTCGGCGTCATCGATCCGGCGCGGGCGGAGGTCTTTTCCGACTGTCCGGCCGCCACCCCTGAGCATCTCGACGCAGCGGTTGCAGCCGCGCGTGAAGCGTTCCCGACATGGCGTGACACGGCGATCGAGGAGAGGGCACGCCTGCTCAACGAGATCGCCAATGCGGTCGAAGCCGACAAGGAATCCTTGGCGGTGCTACTGTCGACCGAACAGGGCAAACCGCGTGCCAGTGCCCATGGCGAGATTGGCGCCGCCATCCACTGGATGCGCGAAACGGCCAAGCTCACGCCACCGGTCGAAGTGATCCGTGACGACCAGAAGGTCAGGATCGAGGTCCACCGCAAGCCGCTCGGTGTGGTCGCCTCCATCACGCCGTGGAACCATCCGGTGCTGATCGCCACCTGGCACGTCATGCCGGCGCTGATGGCCGGCAATTGCGTGGTGATCAAGCCGTCTTCCTACACGCCGCTGAGCACGCTTCGCCTCGTCGAGCTTGCCAATGCGCATCTGCCGCGCGGCGTGCTCAATTCGGTCACCGGCGAGGGCGGCATCGGCCGCGCCATCACCAGCCACCCCGGCATCGACAAGATCGTCTTCACCGGCTCGACGCCCACCGGGCGCAACATCATGTCGAATGCCGCCAACACGCTGAAGCGCCTGACGCTCGAACTCGGCGGAAACGATGCGGCGATCGTCTTGCCCGACGCCGACATCGACGCCATCGCGCCGGTGATCTTCGCCAAGTCCTTCGGCAACAGCGGCCAGACCTGTGCCGCGCTCAAGCGCCTTTACGTGCATGAGAGCCTGCATGACGCGCTCGCCGATAAGATCGCCGCCCTGGCGCGTGCCGCCAAGGTCGGTCCGGCCAGCGATCCGGCGAGCCAGTTCGGCCCGTTGCAGAACAAGGCGCAGTTCGATCTGGTGCGCGCGCTCGCCGATGATGCCAAGGCCAATGGCGGGCGCTTCCTGGCAGGCGGCGAGGCCTCTGGCGAAGCCGGCTACTTCTTCCCGCTGACCGTCGTCACCGAAGTGACCGACGGCATGCGTATCGTCGACGAGGAGCAGTTTGGCCCGATCCTGCCGATCGTGCGTTACAGCGACGTCGACGATGCGATCGCGCGCGCCAACGCCAGTGAAAATGGCCTGGGCGGCTCAATCTGGTCGTCTGATCTCAAACGGGCTGAAGAACTGGCGCGGCGCCTCGAATGCGGAACCGCCTGGGTCAACGACCACAGCTCGATATCGCCGGCAGCACCTTTTGGCGGCGCAAAACAGTCGGGCATCGGCGTCGAATTCGGCCATTGGGGCCTCGAAGAGTACATGCAGATGCAGACGGTCCATATCACGCGCTGAGCGAGAGCCGGCTTCGGCTGTGCGATGCGGTTGCGGCTGCGCCGGATGACCGCAGGACAGCAAAACGAAAGGGCGGCTCCTGGAGCCGCCCTTTCTGCATTTCTGATGGGAGGACCGGCTCAGTAGCCGGAGCCTTGTGCCCGAGTGTTGTCGCCGCCACCCGCCTTGAACTTTGCCGCCAGTGTACTCGTCGCCTGCGCCAGCAAGCCGACATCGTTGCCGACGGCAACGAAGCTGGCGCCAAGATCCAGGTAACGCTGCGCCAGATTGGCATCAGAGGTGAGGATACCGGCAGCCTTGCCTGAAATGCCGATGCGCCGGATTGCATCCTCCACAGCTGCCTGCACCTCCGGCGCACCGGGCTTGCCGAGGTAGCCCATGTCGGCGGCGAGATCGGCCGGCCCGATGAAGATGCCGTCGACGCCGTTGACAGCGGCGATGGCTTCAAGCTCGGCGAGCCCGGCCCGGCTCTCCAGCTGCACCAGCAGGCAGGTCTGGTCGTTGGCGGTGGCCAGATAATCGGGGATGCGGTTGAAGGCCGAAGCGCGGGCAAGTGCTGCACCCACGCCGCGCACGCCATGTGGCGGGTAGCGCATCGCTTTGACCAGCTCGCGGGCTTGATCTGCAGTTTCGACCATCGGGACAAGGATCGTCTGGGCGCCGATGTCGAGCAGTTGCTTGATGATCCAGGTTTCGCCGATTGGCGGGCGCACGACGGCATGGGAGCCGGAGGCGGTGATGGCCTGCAGCTGCGCCGCCATGACCGGGATGTCGTTCGGGGCATGCTCGCCGTCGATGACCAGCCAGTCGAAACCGGCGCCGGCACAGATCTCGGCAGTGTAGGCATTGGCAAGGCCGAGCCACAGGCCGATCTGGGTGTCGCCGTTCAGCAGGGCGGCTTTGAAATTGTTGCGTGGTGCGGGCATGACGATGTCCTCAGGCGAAGTAGGCGCTGACGGTTCCGAAGGGGCCGAAGTCGGCCATGATGGTGTCGCCGTGGCGTGCTTCGACGGGACGGATGAACGAGCCCGAGAGCACGATATCGCCGGCTGAGATCGATCCGCCGAACATGGCCAGCCGGTTGGCCAGCCAGGCGATGCCGGCTGCCGGATGGTTGAGCACGCCGGCACCCAGGCCGGTTTCTTCGACCTCGCCGTTTCGCGACACGATGGCGCCAATCCAGCGCATGTCGGCCTCGGTCGGGCGCATCGGCCGTCCGCCGGTGATGATGCCGGCATTGGCGGCATTGTCGGAGATGGTGTCGACGATGGTGCGGGTGCGGCCCGTTGCCGGGTCGCTGCGCAGGATACGCGTGTCGAGGATCTCGATGGCCGGCGCAATGAAATCGGTGGCGTTGAGCACGTCGAACACCGTCGTGTTCGGACCCTGCAGCGGCGCCTTCATGACGAAAGCGATCTCGGCCTCG
The DNA here is from genome assembly GCF_900445235.1 of Aminobacter aminovorans. Taxonomy (NCBI): domain Bacteria; kingdom Pseudomonadati; phylum Pseudomonadota; class Alphaproteobacteria; order Hyphomicrobiales; family Phyllobacteriaceae; genus Aminobacter; species Aminobacter aminovorans. The sequence goes on from NZ_UFSM01000004.1 coordinate 94,736, forward strand.
ATGCGCGGCTGGATGAAGCGGTCGGCCGGGATGGTCGCGGCATCGGCGAACATCATGTCGTCGAGCAGGACGCCTGAATCGGGGATGTCGATGTTGAGCGCATATTGCATTGCCTTGGACGTCAGGCCGATCTTCCAGCCGATCCGGCGGTTGCCCTGGGCAAGCTTGAGCTGTACCCACTGGGCCTGCACGGCATAGGCGTCCTCAATGTCCATCTCGGGGTGATCGAGCGACAACAGCCCGATCTGCTTGCGCTGCTTTTCGGCCTGGTCGAGGCGTTGCGCTGCTGTCTGATGCTGCTCTGGCTTAAGCTTCATGGCTGTTCGTCCATGACGGTGTTGCGCAATGTGCCGATGCCTTCGGCTTCGACTTCCACGATGTCGCCGGGGACCAGCCAGCGCGGCGGATCGAAGCGCGCGCCGGCGCCAGTCGGTGTTCCGGTGACGATCACATCGCCTGGAACAAGCGTGGTGAAGGTCGAGATGTAGCTGATCAGCTTGCGGAAGCTGAAGATCATGCGGCTTGTGCGGTCATCCTGCCGCAGTTCGCCATTGACCTTCGTCGTCAGTCGGATGTCGGCAAGCTGCGCCTCCTCGGTGTAGGGCACCAGCCAGGGGCCGATGGCGCCGGTGGCGTCGAAGTTCTTGCCCTGGGTGACGTTGAACTTGGCATGCCGTACCCAGTCGCGGATCGTGCCTTCGTTGCACAGCGACAATGCCGCGATGTGGTCGAGCGCATCGCCTTCGGAAATGCGACGTCCGCCTTTGCCAATGACGATGACGATCTCGCCTTCATAGTCGAGTTGCGGCGATTCCGGCGGCCGTACGAGGGCTGTGCCATGTCCCACGAAGGAACGTGGAAAACGGATAAACAGGGACGGATTGCCGGGCGCAGCCTGGCCGTCCTTGTACTCCTCATTGCGGTCGGGGAAGTTGACCCCGACGCAGATCAGCTTTTCCGGCGTCGGGATAGGGATCTGATAGGTGATCTCGGCTTCGGCAATGTCGGCCGAGCGCCTCGCTGCGGCTTGCGAAAGCTTGTCGAAACCATCGTCGGCTATGACCTCGCGCAATGACGCCCATTGTGGGAAGAGCGACGCCAGCTCGACGATGCCTTGGGCGGTCACTGCACCGTAGCTGGTCTTTCCGGCATGTGTATAGGTGGCGAAACGAGGCCGCTCGGTCATGTCGCTGCTCTCACGGTGCAATGATCGGCGATGCGGCGAGCGCTGACGGCCGCGGTTCGGCGCCGGCGAAGGTGCTGCCTTCCTCGAACCATGAGCGTGGGGCAGGGGCGCCCCACAGCGTCTGGCGCTGCGGGTCCTTGAGGTCCCACTTGATCGGCTCGAGGTCGGGATCGACCGTCTGGTAGTCCGAGCAATAGATCTCGATGCGGTGACCGTCAGGATCGCGGATGTAGAGGAAGAAGGCGTTCGAAATGCCGTGCCGGCCGGGGCCGCGCTCGATGTTGCCGACGTAGCCGGTGGTCGCCATCAGGTCGAGCAGGTCGATGATGTTGAGCGGCGTCGGCACCCAGAAGGCGACGTGATGCAGGCGCGGGCCGAGCCCGTTGGTGAAGGCGATGTCATGCACACCGCCCTTGCGATGGGTCCACGCCGCCCACAGGCGACCGGTCTCGTTGTCCTCGGTGAATTCGGTCACGCGGAAGCCGAGCTCGTTGTAGAAGGCGACCGACTGGTCGACGTCGGGCGAGAAGCAGTTGAAGTGATCGATGCGCAGCGGCTTCACGCCCTTGTAGAGCGCGTATTTCTGATGGATCGGCGCCAGCCGGTCCATCCGGGAATAGAACTCCAGCGGAATGCCGTGCGGGTCGCGGGTGCGCAGCGTGCGCGACTGGTACGGCCGCTCGACCCATTCGACCGGCAGCTCCCTCGTCTTGAAGAAGTGCTCGGCCTTGTCGAGATCTTCGTCCGAAAACACCTTGAAGCCGAGGTCGCGGGCCTCGGCCCGGTCGCTCCTTTTCAGCACGATGCAGTGGTGGCCGCGCTCTTCCATGGCGCGCAGATAGATCGTGTCGGCGGTTTCGTCGGTGACCTGCAGGCCGAGCGTATCGACATAGAAGGCCCGGGACTTGGCGAGGTCCGTCACCGCCAACTCGACATGGCTCAGTCGTACGATGTTGAAGGCGGGATAGAGGTTTGGTGTGGGCAATGGCATGGTTCGTATTCCCGCTCAGCCGCCGAGCTTCTGGATGTTGTGGGCCGCCGTGGCGAAGGCGATATTCTTGGTTTCCATGTAGAAGTCGAACGACCAGTCGCCGCCGTCGCGGCCAATGCCGGAATTCTTGACGCCGCCGAACGGCGCCGGCAGATGGCGGACGTTCTCCGAATTGACCCAGATCATTCCCGCAGCCAGCCCTTCGGTGAAGCGCAGGGCGCGCGTCACATCCGATGTCCACAGATATCCGGCAAGACCGTATTGGGTGTCGTTGGCAATCGAAAGCGCTTCGGCTTCGGTTTCGAACGGGATTGCCGTCAGCACCGGCCCGAAGATCTCTTCCTGGGCGATGCGCATGTCGTTGCGCGCGCCGGTGAACAATGTCGGTGCCACGTAGCAGCCGCCGCCAGGCCCGTCGACCTTGGTGCCGCCGGCGGCAATGGTAGCACCTTCCGAACGGGCGAGTTCGATGTAGGACAGCACCTTGGTCTCGTGCACCGGGTGGATCAGCGGGCCGACGACTGTCTTCGGGTCGAGTGGGTGGCCGACCTGGATACGCTTGGCCTTTTCCGCCACCATGGCCACGAACGTGTCGTGTACCGAGGCTTCGACCAGCAGGCGTGACGACGAGGTGCAGCGTTCGCCATTGAGCGAGTAGATCATGAACACGGCGGCATCCGCAGCGCGCTCGAGGTCGGCATCGGCGAAGACGATCACCGGGTTCTTGCCGCCGAGCTCGAAATGCACGCGCTTCAGCGTGTCGGCGCCCTGGCGCATGATCATCGAACCGGTGCGACTTTCTCCGACGAAGCCGATCGCCTTGATGTCGGGGTGTTCGGTCAGCGCCTTGCCGGCATCCTCGCCCAGGCCGTTGACTAGGTTCCAGACGCCCTTTGGCAAGCCTGCCTCTTCGGCGATTTCGACAAGCAACCGCGCCGTCAGCGGCGAGAACTCGGCCGGCTTGTGGACGATCGTGCAACCTGCGGCGAGCGCCGGGGCGATCTTCCACGTCGACAGCATGAAGGGCGTGTTCCACGGCGTGATGACGCCGACCGGGCCGATCGGCACGCGGGTGGTGATGTTCAGCTGACCAGGCGCCTGCAACGTGCGGCCGTCGCGCGCTTCGGGCGCCTTGTCGGCGTAGTAGCGGAAGTTCTCGGCGCCGCGCAGGGCTGCCTTGGCCATGAATTTCAGCGACTGGCCGGTATCCATGCACTCGATGAAGGCGATTTCCTCTGCCCGCTTGACGATGGCGTCGGCGATCGCGTGCAGCACCTTCTTGCGGGCATCGCCCGACTGGGCGGCCCAGGCGGGGAAGGCTGCCTTGGCTGCCTTGGCGGCCATGTCGATGTCCGCCGCCTTGCCATGTGCCACCCGGGCGAGCGGCTTGAGGTCGACAGGCGAGATGGTCTCGAAGGTCGTGCCGTCGAGCGCTGGGATCGCCTCGCCGTTGATGTGGTTGCTGACCCCGCCGGATTTGAAGCGTTCGAGATAGGCTTCAGCCTTGCGCAGGTTGTTTTCGAAATCTGACATTGAGGTTTCCGTCACTTGTTCCGCAATCGCGGGTGGATGGCGTTGTTTTTCCAGCTCAGCTCGGCGTCGATCTCGCGGATCTCGAGTGAAAGCGCGAAATGAGGCGTGGCAAAAAGAGGTGCGAGAAACGCGTTCGCGGCAGCGAAGATAGCCGTACCGGCACGCTTCTTGTCGGCGCCTGTCCGTCCGGCGCCGATCCTGAAGCTCATGTCGATGAAGGCGTTGTCCGGCAGACGGTCGGCAACCGCATAGGCGTCGGCGCGCAGTGCCCGAACTCTGACCGCGCCATGTTCGAACAGGCCGGTGTCGAGGATCGCCTGCGACAGCTCTCCGCACAGCGCCGGCATGTCGACGCGGCCGTCGAGATTGGCGGAATATTCGAGCGTGAGGTGAGGCAAGGCTTGTCTTCCTGCACAGGTGGCGCTTTGATATTTAACATGTTAAATAGTTTTGCCGATCGCTGTCAAGGCGCTTATGTCGTCAGAATTTGGCTGATTGCCGCCGCGCGGCGTTGATCCGTCGGGGCGCGGGTATTATCGAAAAGAAGTGGAATGCCGGCCAAGCCGCCACCTGCCATCAGGAGTTGCCCTTGCTGCAAAGCACCCGACGCTCGTTGCCGATGTCACTGCTGCGCGCGCGCGAAGTAGTGATGGCCCAGTTCCGCCCCATACTCGCCCAGCATGGCGTTTCGGAACAGCAGTGGCGTGTCATCCGCGTGCTTGGCGAGCAGAGCCCCCTCGATGCGACGGAACTTGCCGAACGCGCCTCGATCCTGGCGCCGAGTCTGACGCGGATCATCAAGGCGCTGGAGGAGCGCAAGTTGATCACCCGCGGCAAGGTCGAAGGCGATGGCCGCCGTGTGATGCTGTCCATCGCGCCGAAGGGGCAGGTTCTGATCTCGGAAGTGTCGCCGGAGAGCAGTGCCATCTATGATGAAGTCCAAAGGCGCATCGGTCACGAGCGCTACGAACAGCTGCTCGACCTGCTGGAGGGGCTGATCGATCTCGAAAAGAAATGACCGTCGGGCAGCGGCAATGTTCAGGCAGGTAGGAGCCATTCGTGCACAAGCTGCTATGACTACCGCATGATCGCCCTCAAGAAGCTGCGCGAATTGACCCTGACGGCTGCGACAAGTGCTGAGCGGCCATTGCATCTCAGCGCCGCAAGCGGCCTCGTCTGCCTCGATTCGACGATGTATGTCATCGCCGACGATGAACTCCATCTTGGTGTCTTTTCGACCACCGTCGCCGGCCCTGGCCGGCTGGTCAGGTTGTTCGACGGTGTGCTGCCGGAGGATAAAGCGGCGCGCAAGCGCCAAAAGCCGGACCTCGAAGCACTGACGTTTCTGCCTGCTTTCGATGGTTTTCATCATGGCGCACTGCTCGTCGTCGGCTCGGGCTCGCGGCCTAACCGGCGCGGGGGTGCCCTGCTCGGACTTGATCCGTTGGGTCGCATATCAGGCGTGCCACGAAGCCTGGACCTGTCGGCCATGCTTGTTCCGCTTGCCGCTGCCTTCGCCGAGGTCAATGTCGAAGGCGCCGTTGTTGCCGGGGACGAACTGTGCCTGTTCCAGCGCGGTAACAAGCTGCACACAGACAATGCAATTATCCGCTACCGCCTTGCTGAGGTCGTCGAAGTCGTGACCGGCCGTCGTACCGATGCGCTTCGGTCTGTGAAAATCGGCAGGCTCGATCTCGGCCATGTCGATGGTGTGCCGTTGTGCTTCACCGATGCTGCGCTGCTGCCGGGTGGTGCCATTGTCTTCAGTGCCGTAGCCGAAGACACCGAGGATGCCTTCAACGATGGCGCTTGCGTTGGCGCTGCTATTGGCATTGTCGACAACGACAACCGGCTGCGTTTCGTCCGCCAACTGGATAGGCCATACAAGATCGAGGGCATTCACGCCGAGCTCGACGGCAACCGCCTCGACCTGCTGGCAGTCACCGACGCTGACGATCCGGACGTTGCAGCAGCGCTCTATTCGGCGACGATCGCGATCTGATTACGCCAGGCACGCGATCTCATCCCTGAACCTGTCGAGCGTGACCTGTCTCGTCTAGGCGGCGAAGACGCTGTCGAAATCCTTGAAACCCTTGACCTCGATCGGATTGCCCGAAGGGTCGAAGAAGAACATCGTGCGCTGTTCGCCGGGTTCACCTTCGAAGCGGATGACAGGCGGAATGTCGAATGCGATGCCGCCTTTTTTCAAGCGATCGGCGAGCGCGAACCAGTCGTGGAGCGGAAGCACGATGCCGAAATGCGGCATCATGACGAGGTGGGTGCCGACCTTGCCGGTGCGGGTGACCTCGAACGGCTTGCCGAGATGCAGCGACAGCTGATGGCCGAAAAAGTCGAAGTCGACCCAGCTGTCGGTGGAACGCCCTTCGATGCAGCCGAGCACACCGCCATAGAAACCGCGCGCTGCGTCGAGGTCCGTCACGTGAATGGCGAGATGGAACAGTGATTTCATATCGGGTGTTTCCCAGTGTTTGACCGATATCTAGAACGTCCGATAAGAAAGGAAAACTATGGAATTGTGTTTCTCGGCATAAGGAAATCCATTGGATATCCGGTTTCTTCAGAGCCTCGTGGCGGTGGTCGAGACGGGCTCGATCGTTGCCGCAGCGCGGCGGGAAAGGCTTACGCCAGCGGCTGTAAGCCAGCGAATCCAGGCCCTGGAACGCATTCTCGGTTGCGCGCTTCTGGTGCGCGGCGCCCACACCGCACGACCGACGGAGGTCTGCCTTTCGCTGTTGCCGCGGGCCCGCGCGCTGGTTCGCGATGCCTCGCTGCTCGTCGATGATCTCGACGCCAGCGGCCTGTCCGGTGATCTCAGGGTGGGCGCGATCTCGACTGTCCTCACCGGGCTGGTGCCGGCGGTGCTGGGCAGGCTGACGGCGCGCGCGCCAACCCTGAAACTGCGGCTGACGCCCGGAACGTCCGAACACCTCTACGATCAGATGCTGGCCGGCCAGCTTGACGTTGCCGTGCTCGTCGAACCGCCCTTTGCGATGCCCAAACTGCTCGACGCCACCTGCATTTCGCGTGAGCCGCTGATGTATCTGACGCGTGATGCCGTCGCGCCCGCTGATATCGTCGCGCATGCGCGGGAGACGCCGTTCATCCGCTACGACCCGTCATCATGGGGCGGGCGTATCGTCGCCGGTTATATGGAGAAGGTGGGGCTCCACCCTGATGTGCGTTGCGACATGGATGCGCTGGAAACGATCGCGATCCTGGTTGCCAAGGGCATCGGCAGTTCGCTGGTGCCCCACTGGCCGGGGCTCGTTGCCAATGGGTTCAACGTCATTCCCGTGCCGCACGCGCATGCGCACCAACGGTCGCTGTCCTTTCTCGCGCCGAGCGTTGCGCAAAAGCCGAACGCCATCCGACTTTTGCGTGATCTGCTTGTCGAGGCGGCGATTGGCTGAGGCTCAGGCGGCGCCGCGTCCGAGCGTCTTGCCGATCCAGTCCAGCCTTGCTGCCGGGATCAGGCCAAAATTAGTAAAGTCGATGCCGTGGCGACGAGCGGTGAAGCCGGCATTCGCAACGACACCGCCGCGACGCGTGGCAGGAGTGCGTCTGTCCGAAACGCCAACAGGCCTCTGATCGGAGGCCTGAGATGGAGTGCGGTCGGTCGAGGCGGCGCATGAACTGACGTGATATCCGCTCAGATGGCGTCCCGACAGGGTGCGCACATGCGCTGCAACCACTCCAGGTCATCTCGGCCAAGCAGGGGGCTCAGCGCCGACGTTACTTCGTCATGATAGGCGTCGAGCCATCGTCTTTCCGACGATGTCAGCAGCTCGATATCGGCAAGGCGCAGGTCGAGGGGCACAAGTGTCAGGCTTTTGAAGGTCATGAAGCCGTCGCCGGCCTCGACGATCTCGACCTGGTTTTCGAGGCGGATGCCATATTCTCCCGCCTTGTAGTAACCGGGCTCGATGGTCGTTACCATGCCGGGCCGCAGGGCGATCTCGTTGACGCGTTTGTCGAAGCGTTGCGGCTGCTCGTGCACCGACAGGAAGTGGCCGACGCCATGGCCGGTGCCGTGGTCGTAGTCGAGACCGAGCTCCCAGAGGTGCCGCCGCGCGAAGGCATCGACATGGTGGCCGAAAGTGCCCGCCGGGAACTTCAGCGTCAGCATCGAGATCAGCCCCTTGAGCACGGCCGTATAGGCGCGGCGGATCTCCGGGCCGATCTCTGCCAACGCAGTCGTGCGCGTGGCATCGGTGGTCCCGGTCAGATATTGACCGCCGGAATCGAGCAGATAGACGCCGGCCGAGGTGATCGGCGCGTTGGTCTCGACAGTAGCGTTGTAATGGCACATCGCGGCATTGCCGGCGGAAGCTGAAATCGTTCGGAAGCTCGGCTCGACGAACAGCCTGCTGTCGCGGCGATAGGTCAGGATGCGCTCTTCAGCCTCCAGTTCACTCACCGGCATGCCCTGGCTTTCGCGCGTGCGGCCGTAGCGGTCGAGCCAGGCCAGGAAACGCACCCAGGCAGCACCGTCCTGGCGGTGGCAGTCACGGAAACCCTGCAGCTCGACTTCGTTCTTCAGCATCTTGGCGAGTGTGATCGGGCTGCGGGCGAGCTTGACCTCGCCGCCACCGTCACGCGCCGCATGGACAACCGCCGAGGGCGCAAAACCGGGATCGACGAGTGCCGTCCGACCGTTGGCAAAGGCAGCGACGCGTTCCAGCAGGCGCGCCGGCTCGGCGAGCGCCACCCCATCGAGCTCGAATTCGGAGAGATCGTTTGGCAGCTTGCGGTGGTCGACCAGCCACTCGGTGCTGCCGTCCTTGTCGATGATCAGGAAGGAATGCGGCATCGGGTTGAACGCCACGTCGCGGCCGCGCACGTTGAGCAGCCAGGAGATGTTGTCGGGTTGCGCCTCGACGAGGAAGTCGGCGCCCTGGGCTGCGACCAGCTCGGCGATGCGGCGTTTCTTTTCTGCAACGCTGTCGCCCGAGTACCGGCGGCCGAAGGCCATGATCGGTCCGAGCGGCTTCTCGGGCTGGTTCGGCCATATCGCATCGACGAGATCGTCCGAGGCAGCGACCCAGCTGCCACCGGCTGACATAACGGCTCGACGGCAATCCTGGTCCCAGGTCGAGGGCAAAAGCATTGCATTGAAGCCGATGCGCTGGCCTTCACGCACGTGCTTCGCCAGCCAGTCCTTCAGCGGCGCATCGTAGAAGTGCTCGATGGCAAAGCTGCCGAGGTCGACCTCGTCGCGCACCTGCACCTGGTAGCGGCCGTCGACGAAGATCGCTGCCTTGTCGCGCATGACGATCGCGACGCCGGCCGAGCCGGTGAAACCGGTGAGGTAAGCGAGCCGGCAGTCATGTGGCGCGCAATACTCGCTCTGGTGTTCGTCAAAGCGCGGCACGACGTAGCCGTCGAGCCCCTCGTCGGCGAGCTTGCGGCGCAGCGCTTCAACGCGGCCGGTCGTGTCCAGCCTGTCGGTCGGTGTCATGTCGTCTGTCCTTGAACTGCAGATGGTCGCGGCTATCACGCCGCTGAGATGGTTTCGGCGAAGTGGCAGGCGGCCATGCCGGCGCCGACAGGTCGGAGCGCCGGCTTTTCGATACGGCAGCGCTCGGCGGCATGCGGGCAACGCACATGGAACGGGCAGCCCGGAGGGATGTCGAGCGGGCTCGGCAACTCGCCTGACAGTGCCGGCGCGCGCTTGCGGTCTTCCGGATCGAGCGACGGTGCCGCAGCCAGCAGCGCCTGCGAATACGGATGGCGCGGCCGCGAGAACAGCGCCTCGGACGGGCCGACCTCGACGATGGCGCCGAGATAGATCACCGCGACCCGGTGCGAGACGTGGCGCACCAGCCTGAGATCATGCGCAACGAACAGCACCGTCAGTCCGAGATTGTCCTGCAGCTCAAGCAAAAGATTGACCACCTGCGCCTGAACCGAGACGTCGAGCGCTGACACAAGCTCGTCGGCGACGAGACAGATCGGCTCGAGCGACAGCGCACGCGCGATGCCGATGCGCTGGCGTTGCCCGCCGGAGAATTCGTGCGGGTACTTGTCGGCGGCACCCTCGGGCAGGCGCACGAGATCGAGCAACTCGTCTATGCGCCGCTCGATGGCAGCGCCTTCGCGCATCCTGTGCACCGAGATCGCCTCGCGCAGCGTATCGCGCACCGTCATGCGCGGGTTGAGCGAGGTATAGGGGTCCTGGAACATCATCTGGACGCGCTTGTTGTAGGCGCGGCGTTTCGGTCCCTTGAGCCCGGCGACGCTCTCACCCTCGAACAGAATGTCGCCGCCCCTTGGCTGGTGCAGTCCGGCGATACAGCGCGCCAGGGTCGACTTGCCGCAGCCGGATTCGCCGACGATGCCGAGCGTCTCGGCCGGCATGACGTCGAGGTCGACGCCATTGAGCGCCGATACGACCTGGCGCGGCCGGCCTGCCAGCGTATCGGAAAGCGAACGCGGTTTTTCGAAGCGCATGGTGAGGTCGCGGATGGACAGCAGCGGCCTGGCCGACTCCATGGTCAGCATGTTCATGACGCCGCCTCGTGTTGACGAAAGTGAGCGAGCGCCGCGGCGCGATGGTGGCAGGCCACCTGGTGATAGTGGTCGACGTCAGCGAGCAGCGGGCGAACATCACCGCACTCCGGACCGGCAACCGGGCAGCGCGCGGTGAAGGCGCAGCCTGGAGGCAGCGCGCTGAGTGACGGCGGTGCGCCAGGGATCGAGTAGAGCGGTGTGCGTGGCGCGACATTGCGCGGGATCGAGCGCAACAGCCCGAGCGCGTAGGGGTGGCGCGCGTCAGCGATCACCTGGCTGGTGGTGCCCACCTCGCACAGACGCCCGCCATACATTACCGCCACCCGGTCACAGGTCTGTGCCACCACGCCCATGTCGTGGGTAACGAGGATCACGGCCATGCCGAGATCGCGGCTCAGCGACTGGATCAGGCGCAGGATCTGGTCCTGGATCGTCACATCGAGCGCCGTCGTCGGCTCGTCCGCCAGCAACAGCTGCGGGTTCGAGGCAAGGGCGATGGCGATCATGACGCGTTGGCGCATGCCGCCCGAGAATTCGTGCGGATAGTCGCCAAGCCGATTGCGCGCAGCGGGAATGCCGACCATGTCGAGCAACTCGATGGCCTTGGCCTTGCGTGCCCGGGCGTCGAGCCCGGTATGGGCGACGAGGTTTTCGGCGATCTGCAGGCCTACCGTCAGCAACGGGTTGAGCGACGACATCGGCTCCTGGAAGATCATCGCGATCTCGCGTCCGCGCACCTTGCGCAACGCCGCTTCGTCAAGCGATGCGAGATCGCGGCCCTTCCAGAGGATCTCGCCGCCGACGCGGCCACGCGGACGGACGATGCCGAGGATCGAGCGCAAGGTGATGCTCTTGCCCGAGCCGGACTCGCCTACGAGGCCGAGGATCTCACCTGCCTTGACGCTGAAGGAGACGTCGTCGACGGCGATCAGTGGGCGCTCGCGTGAACCGAATTCGGTCCTGAGATGGCGCAGATCGAGCACCGTATGTTGCAAGTGTTCGGTCATATCAGCGCCCCTTCGGTCGGAGCAGGTCGGCCAGCGCGTCGCCGAGCAGGCTGAAGCCGAGACCGGTGAGCACGATGGCGAGGCCCGGCATCAGGCTCATCCACCAGGCTGTGAGCAGGAAGTTGCGCCCTTCTGCGATCAGCACGCCCCATTCGGCCGCCGGCGGCTGCGCGCCGAGGCCGAGATAGCCGAGCGAGGAGCCGAGCAGGATGGCCAGCGCCATGTCGGTCATCCAGTAGACGATTACAGGCGAAATCGCATTGGGCAGGAGGTGGCGGAAGATGATGCGGCGGTCGGAATAGCCGAGCACCCGGCCGGCGGCGGCGTAGTCGTTTGCCTTCTGCGTCATGATCTCCGCGCGGGTCAGCCGCGCATAATAGACCCAGTTCACCATGGTGATGGCGATGTACATGTTGACCAGGCCCGGCCCGAGCACGGCGACGATTGCAATGACCAGCACGAGGAAAGGAAAGGTGATGATGGCGTCGACGCAGCGCCCAAAGATGGTGTCGGCGATGCCGCCGTAATAGCCAACGAAGGCGCCTATGGTGACGCCGATGGTCAACGCGAAAATGGTCGCGAACAGCGCCATCTGCATGTCGACACGGTAGGCCCAGATGACCCTTGAGAGAACATCGCGGCCGAAATTGTCGGTGCCGAAGGGATGTGCGAGGCTCGGCGGTTGCTGGATCGCCGTCATGTCGAAGGCAAGTGGGTCGTAAGGCGCGAAGATTTGCGGAAAAAGCGCCAGCGCGATCGACATCGCGATGATGGCAAAGCCGATGGCGAAGGACGGTCGCGCAAAGGCTCGACCGGCGAAGGCGCGGAAGCGGCTCGGCCTGCGCGGCAGGGATCGTGCGATTGCGCTCATGCCTTGCGAAGCCTCGGATCGAGCAATGACTGGACGACGTCGGTAAGCAGGAAGACGATCGAAACCAGCACGGCGAAGGTCAGCGTCAGGCCCTGGATCAGCGGATAGTCGCGGGCGAAGATCGCCTCCAGCATCAGCCGGCCGACGCCGGGAATGGCGAACACCGTCTCGGTCACCAGCGTGCCGCTCATCAGGTTGCCAATCGACAGGCCAAGCAACGTGACGGTCGACACCAGCGCATTGCGCAGCACGTGGCGGGTCATGATGATCCGCGTCGACAGACCCTTGGCGCGGGCGAATTGGACATAGTCGGCGTCAAGCACCTCGATCAAGGATGCGCGCAGGTTTCTGAGGATGATCGCCGAGGTGTAGAGCGCGACGCTCAGCGCCGGCAGGATCAGGTGGTGCAGATTGTCGAGAAAGCCCGTGCCGTAGCCGCCGACCGGAAACCATCGCAATTGCGCCGCAAGCACCGTGAGCAGCACCAGGCCGATGTAGAACACCGGCATCGACAGCCCGATCTGGAAGACGCTGCGAATGACGACGTCGGTCGTGCTGTTGACGCGCACCGCGGCGAGAAATGCCAGCGGCCCCGCCAGGCAGACGGCGAGCGCCACCGAATAAAGCGCCAGGAAAATTGTCGTTGGCAGACGGTCGAGAATGACCTCCGTGACCGGTGCCTTCAGCATGATCGAGCGGCCGAGGTCGCCCGTCAGCGTGTTCTTGACGAAGACCACGAACTGCATCGGCAGCGGTTGGTCGAGGCCAAGATTGTGGCGGATCTGCTCGACCTGAGCGTCGGTCGCCTTGGCTTCCGCCATGGCGATGGCGGGGTCACCGGGCAGCATGCGGACAAGCAGGAAGATGAAGACCATGACCAGCAGAAAGGTCGGGATGATCTGCAACAGCCGCGCCAAGAGATAGGAAAGTGAAGGCATGAACCAAACCTTGTGCAAGAGGCCGGGCAGCGCGTGCCGCCCGGCATCCACCGGTCATCTTGGGATCACTTGGCGCGCCATGCGGCCGAGAAGTCGTTGGCGCCGAGGGGAGTCTGGACATAGTCCTCGACCGATTTCGACACGGCTACGGCGAAAGGCGTTTCATAGAGGAAGAGTAGCGGCGCGTTCTCCGCATAGATTTCCTGCATGCGCTTGTATTCGTCCTTGCGCTTGGCAGGATCGACCTCGGAGTTCGACGCCTCGAACAACCTGTTGAACTCGTCGTTGTTCCAGCCGGTGCCAACGGCCTGGCGCTGTTTGTAATAGCCGAGCCAGCCGGTCACCTGTGCGGGGTCGTTGACGTCGTTGGCCCAGCCATAGGTGTGGATGTCGAACTCGCCGGAGCGGTTCTTTGCGCCGCGCGTCGGGTTGTCGACCTGCTCGACCTTCAGGTTGACGCCGAGCGGCGCCCACATCTGCTGAAGGGCTGTGAACAGCGTCGCGTCGTCGGCGCTGCCGGCGAGCGTGGTGAAGGTGATGTCGAGGCCGCCATCGGCACCGGCTTCGGCTAGCAGTTGCTTGGCTTTCTCCGGATTGTAGGGGTATAGCGGCTCCGGCCCGTAATGCAGCTGGGTTGCCGCCGACATCAGCGAGGTCATCGGCTTGCCGGTGTCGAAGGTCACCAGCTTGATCAGCATGTTCTTGTCGGTAGCGTAGTTCAGCGCCTGGCGCACCTTGAGGTCGGCGAGCGGGTTCTTCGAGCCGTCCTTGCGGGTGTCGCGGGTATTGATCGGCGCATAGATGATGCGGGTCGAGGGAAATAGCTCCATCTTCAGATTAGCGTCGCCGCTGAGTTCGCCGACACGGGCGAACGGAATGAATTCGGCGACGTCGACTTCGCCCGCCTGCAGCTTGAGGATGCGGGTGGCGTCATCTGGAATGACGACGAAATCGACGCCATCGAGATAGGGCAGCGGCTTGCCGTCCTCGCCGGCGCGCCAGTAATTCGGATTCCTGGCGAAGCTCATCGAGCTGCCTGCGGTGCGGCTCTTCATGGTGAAGGGGCCCGACGTCACCGGGTTGTTGTCGAAATAGGCCTTGGCTTTTTCCTGGTCGTTGGCGCCTGCGGCCTTCTCGAACGCGGCCTTGGAGACGATGCCGGTGTTGAAGGTTGCGAGGATCGAGGGGATCGTGGGATCGGGCTGCTTCAGCGACAGCGTGACCTTGCCGCCCTCTGCCGTCACCTTTTCGACCGAGCCGAGCAGGCCGGCCCATGGCCCGTCGGGATTGCGGGCGCGATCGAGCGAAAAGACAATGTCGTCGCCCGTGATGGCCGAGCCATCGGAGAATTTCAGGCCGTCGCGCAGCTGGAGCGAGATCGATTTGCCGTCGCCGGCGACCGCGTAGCTTTCGGCCAGGCCGGGCTCGATCGCGCCGTCGGCGCCGTTGCGCAGCAGCGTCTCATACAGGCTGGTGATCATCCACAAGTCGGGATTGCGATCGGCCCAGACCGGGTCGATGACGGCGGAATCGTCATAGCGGGCAAAGGTCATCGAGCCGCCGCGCTCGACCGCCAACGCCGACGTCGCTGTGCTCAGACCAAATGCTGCGCCGAGCAAAAGCGGCAAAAAGCGTTTCATGTCTTCTCCTCCTCTTGGCCTGCCGGCAATGCCGGCGCTACGCCTCCGCGACTAGCTTGGATATTTTATCCAATTTTGCCGGACAATTTTCTTTGCGTCCGGATTGCCGCGAAGGCATTGTGCAGTTCCCCATCAAAGCGGCGGCGCGGGGGCCATTTTGGCTTGCGCAACCAACTTTAGCTGGACTAAAGTTCATCGAAATTGTGAAGTCAAGCGGAAAGACAGTGATGCCCCTCGATATCGATGACGCGGCCGCAGGCAACGGGGACGCGCCGCATGCGGACATGCCTGCCGCCGCTTCGATCGGACAGATGCTGCGGGCGCGCCGCAAGCTGATCGGAAAGACGATGAAGCAGGTCGCGGCCGAGGCGGGCCTGACCGAAGGCTTCATCAGCCAGATCGAGCGCGGGATTTCGACGCCGTCGCTGATTTCGCTCTACAACGTCGCCAGTGCGCTCGAAACCAGCGTCGACACCTTCCTGTCGCAGCCGCCGGAACACACCCATTCGATGGTCTCGCATGCCGGTGCGCGCCGTGGCTACAATGTCGAAACCAAGGAGCGCGTCTATGAGTTGCTCGAGCGCGGCTTTCCCGGTGCCCAGCTCAATGGCTGCATCACCCACATGCCGCAAGGCTATGCCTCCGAGATTACGACCCATCAGGGCGAGGACTTTCTCTATCTGATCGAAGGCGAGATGCTCTACGAGATCGATGGCAAGGAGTACCTGCTCAAGGCCGGCGACACGCTGCATTTCCCTGCCTCGCTGCCGCACCGTGCCCGCAACGTCGGCCCGGGTCCGGCGCGCGAGCTCTGGGTTGGCACCACGCGCATCATCTCCGAGACCTGACCCTACTGCTTTCGCGGCCAGGTGTCGGCGAGCCTGTAGCCTGCCGGCCAGGGATCGTCGGGATCGAGCATCACCTGGTGGGTGCCGGTGATCCAGGCGCGTCCGGAGATTTCCGGAACGATCGCCGGCCGGCCGGCGACTGACGTCTCGCCGACGATGCGGCAATCGAAGGTCGAACCGATGATCGAATGGCCGCTGAAACGCTGACCGACCTTCATCAGTCCGCGTGCGTGCAGCACGGCCATGCGGGCCGAGCAGCCGGTGCCCGTCGGCGAGCGGTCGAGCTTGGCGGGCTGGATGACGACGGTGTTGCGGCCATGCAGGACGCCGTCCCTTTCCTCGACCGGAAGCGCCAATTGGCAAAATGAGATGTGGTCCCATTCGTGGTTCTCGGGATGCGAGAAGCCGAGCTGATCATTGGCGGCGCGCGTGATCCTTATGCCGGTTTCGGCCAGCTCGCGCGCCTCGTCGGGCGTGACGGAAAATCCCAGCGCCTTCGCGTCGGCGATGACGAAGCTGTCGCCGCCGTAAGCGGTGTCGACGGTCAGCGTGCCCAGGCCCTCGACTTCGAGCTTTGCATCCAGCCTGTCGGCAAAGGACGGCACGTTGGTGACAGTGATCCGCTCGGCCTTGCCATTGCGGCAACTCGCCACGACGTCGACAGTCCCGCCCGGCGCCTCAAGGACAAAGCGCGTCTCCGGCTCCTGCAGCGGCACGATGCCGCTGTCGAGCAGCACGGTCGAAACGCAGATCGAGTTGGAGCCCGACATCGGCGGCGTGTCTTCCGGCTCCATGATGATGAAGCCCATCGCGGCGCGCGGGTCCTTGGGCGGCACCAAAAGATTGATGTGGCGGAACACCCCGCCGCGCGGCTCGTTGAGCACGAAATTGCGCAGCGTCTTGTCCTCGGCGATGAAGCGCCGCTGTTCCCACAAAGTGTTGCCGGGCGGTGGCGCAACACCACCGACGATGACGTCGCCGACCTCGCCCTCGGCGTGGCACGACACGATGTGGATCACCTTGCTTGTGCGCATCCTTCGCCTCCTCGCGAATTCGCTATGTTCCCTGCCGCCACGATGCCGGGTCCGCACATCGTGCCTCGGTCATGCGGATCTTGCACCCATAGAAAAATCGGATCCAATATACAATCTGGAATATGCAATTGTGCGGGAAGAAAATGCTGGGCATGTTGCCCCCTGTTGCCACAGCACCTATCACCGAGCCTTGGCCGTTGGCCGCAATCCTGCAAGGTTGGACCGCAATGAAACTGGAGACCGTCGATATCAGGCAAGCCGCATCGGCGGCCGATATCGTCTACGAGGCGCTACGCAAGGCGATCATCGAAGGCGAACTCGCCGAGGGCGAAAACCTCAGGCAGGACCAGATCGCCTCGCTGTTCAACACCAGCCGCATTCCGGTGCGCGAGGCGCTGTCGCGGCTCGAGCAGAACGGCCTGATCACCACCCAGCGCTACAAGGGCGCGGTCGTCGCCGGCCTGTCGATCGAGGAGATCGAGGAGATCTTCGAGTTTCGCGCGCTCATCGAGGCGGAAGTCATCAGGCTTGCCGTGCCCAACATGAACGCGAAGACGCTTGATATGGCCCGACGTCACTGCGCGGCGTTCGACAGCGAAGCCAATTCGGCCAAGTGGGGCGAGATCAACCGCAACTTCCACTACAGCCTCTATGAGGCGGCGCGGCGGCCCTACTATCTGCAGATCGTGCGCGCTTCGCTCGACCGCATCGACCGCTATCTGCGCGCCCAGCTGACATTGACCGACGGCATGAATCGCGCCCGGCGCGAACACCAGGGCATCCTCGATGCCTGCATCGAAGGCAATGCCGACAAGGCAGCCGATCTCACCCGCGACCACATCCTCGGCGCTGGCCGCGCGCTGGTGACGTTCCTCGAGGAAACGCGCGGCAAGAACGACTGAAGAACGCTCAAGCCGCCTTCTGGCTCTCCGGCCGCCGTCAGAGCATGCTCGACACTGTGCTCTGAGTGCTGGTCAGCGTAGCCGGGCCAGATCCGCGGCACGGTTCTCGATGATCGCTTCCATGGAAAAGAAACCGGTCACCGTCGCCAGGTCGAAGTTGGTGATCAGTTTCTGGTAGAAGGCGTCGTAGCCCGACATGCCCCTGGTCACCACCTTGATCAGATAGTCCCAGTCTCCGCCGATGCGATAGAAGTCAGTCACCTCGGGCATGCGTTCAACATGCTTGCGGAAATTGTCCGCCCATTCTTTGGAGTGGTGGCGGGTGCGGATCATGACGAACACGGTCAGGTCGTAGCCGAGTGCCGCAAGGTCGATGTCGGCATGGGTGCCGCGGATCAGGCCGGATGCATTGAGCCGCTGCAGGCGGCGCCAGCAGGCGTTTTGCGACAGCCCGACACGCTCGGCCAGGTCGCGCTGCGAGATCGCACCGTCCTTTTGCAGGCACGCCAGAATCTTGTTGTCGATTTCGTCGATTTTTTCCATGATTCAGATCATATGACCCAAGATGGCTGCAAAGTCGCGCGAAAAAGATGAGGTTTCACCTCCCGCATCCGATTAGAATCGCCTCCAGTTGGTTGCGGGAGAGATTCGATGAAGACCGAGCGCTGCGAAAAGCCTGGCGGCACCGGCTTGCTGGACAAGTTCAAGGAGTGCCTTGCCGTACGCGACGTCGTCGCGGAGCTGCGCAGCGGGCTTGTCGGCAAGGACGCGAAGATCGACGGCCCGTTCGGCCCTAAGCCCATGGTCTATGCCGACTATGTCGCTTCCGGTCGGGCGTTGATGCAGATCGAGCGCTTCGTGCTCGAGGAGGTCTTGCCCTATTATGCCAACAGCCACACCGAGGCTTCCTACTGCGGCGGCATGATGACCCGCCTGCGCCGCGAGGCGCGCGCGGCGATCGCCGCGTGCTGTGGCGCGAGCGACAGGCATGCGGTCATCTTCGCCGGATCGGGCGCGACGGCCGGCATCAATCGGCTGGTCAAGCTTCTGGGCGTTGTCGATGCCGTTGCCGTTGGCAAGCAGGTCCGTGTCATCATCGGCCCCTACGAGCACCATTCCAACATCCTGCCTTGGCGCGAAAGCGGGGCGGAGGTGATCGAGATCGCCGAATGCGCTGCCGGTGGACCTGATCTAGTCGCACTGGACGAAGTGCTGCAATGGGAGGCTGACCTCACCGTCTGCGCGTTTTCGGCTGCCTCCAACGTCACCGGTGTCATTACCGATGTCGCTGCCATCACCAGGCAGGCGAAGGCGGCTGGCGCCAAGATCGTCTGGGACTATGCCGGTGCGGGACCCTACATGCCGATCGCCATGTCGCCCGTATCAGGCGCCGAAATCGATGCCGTGGTCGTCTCGCCGCATAAGTTCCTCGGCGGTCCGGGCGCTTCGGGCGTGCTGATCGTCCGCCGCGATGCGGTTACGACTGACAAGCCTTCATGGCCCGGCGGCGGCACCGTCAAATTCGTTTCGCCTGCGGGCCACGACTACAGCACCAGCCTGGAAGCGCGGGAGGAGGCGGGCACGCCCAACGTGGTCGGCGACATCCGCGCGGCTCTTGCCTTCCTGGTCAAGGAAGCGCTCGGCGCGGATGCGATGCGGGCTCGCAACGCTGAACTGACCAGCCGCGCTATGTCGGCCTGGAATGGCGCCGGGAACATCGAGCTGCTCGGCGCCCTGGCCCCGCAAAGGCTGCCGATCTTTTCGTTCCGGGTCAGGGACGGCAAGGGCAGCTATGTTCACCAGCAGCTGGTGACCCGCATGCTCAGCGATCGCTTTGGCATCCAGGCGCGTGGCGGCTGCGCTTGCGCCGGCCCTTATGTCCATCGCCTGCTGTCGATCGGCGAGACGGAATCTGAGCGCATGCGCCAAGCTATCCTGGCTGGCGACGAGATCAGCAAGCCAGGCTTTGTCAGGCTTAATTTCAGCGTGCTGCTGCCTGAAGAGAAAGTGCAGTTCATCCTCGATGCGGTGTTGAAGCTGGCTTCGGACGCGGTGCAGTATCAGGAGCGCTACGATTTCGATGCCAGCCGTGCGATTTTCTATCCGCGCGCTGCCGAAATGGCCGAGGCTTGAGAGATGGCAAGACCAGACGTCGCCGCCTTTTTCGACCCACGCACCTGGTCGGTGCAGTATGTGGTCTCCGACCCGCGAACCCGAAAGTGCGCGATCATCGATCCGGTCCTCGACTTCGACGAGAAATCGGGTGCGACGGCGACCGTCAACGCCGACAAGCTGCTGGACCATGTTCGCGACCAGGATCTGGAGATCCAGTGGATCCTCGACACTCACCCACATGCCGACCACTTCTCGGCGGCGTCCTATCTGAAGGCAAAGACCGGTGCGCCGACGGCGATCGGGGCGCGCATCGTCGACGTGCAGAAACTATGGGCCGGCATCTACAACTGGCCTGAACTCCGCACCGACGGTTCGCAATGGAACCGGCTGTTCGACAAGGGCGACACCTTCGCGATCGGCGACATCAAGACGGGTGTGATGTTCTCGCCCGGTCACACGCTGGCATCCGTCACCTATGTCGTCGGCGATTCAGCTTTCGTCCACGACACCGTCTTCATGCCGGACAGCGGCACCGCACGTACGGATTTCCCCGGCGGCAGCGCCAATGCGTTATGGTCGACGATCCAGGACATCATGGCGCTGCCTGATGACACCCGCATTTTCGTCGGGCACGACTACCAGCCTGGCGGACGCACCCCGTTGTGGGAAAGCACCGTTGCCGCCCAGAAAAGTCAGAACATTCACCTGACGCGTTATGAGCGGGAAGAGGACTTCGTGGCGTTTCGCAATGGGCGCGACGCCACGTTGCCGATGCCGAAGCTGATCCTGCATGCACTGCAGATCAACATCAATGGCGGCCGGCTTCCCGAGCCCGAAGCTAATGGCCAGCGCTACCTCAAGTTCCCGCTCAACGCGCTTGACGGAGCTGCCTGGGGTTGATGTTCCCCGCCTCCGGGAGCAGGACGCTCGCGGATTTGGCGAAGGTCACTTCTTCCTGTTGGCGCGGCGCTCGAGATGGGCGGTCGTCTGCAAGGCGGCGAGGATGACGATTGCGCCGATGACGATGCGCTGGTCGGGCACTTCGCCGAAGAAGACATAGCCCGCGGCAGTCGTGACGACGATCGAGAGATAGCCGATCGGCGCGAGCACGCTGGCGTCGGCAAGGCGATAGGCGCGCAGGAAGCAGTATTGACCGGCCTGCGCCAGAAGCCCGATGCCGAGCAGGGGCACCCAGTCGAAGGTCTTGACAGGCTGCCAGACGAAGATGGCCGGCACAGCGGTGATGACCGCAAGGCCGACAGTGTAGAATACCATCATCACGGTCGTGTTTTCGTCGCGCAGCATGCGTGTCTGGATGATGGCGAGCGAGCCGAAGACGACCGTAGCAAACACTGCAAGCAGGCCGAGATTCCAGTCGACGCCGCCCGGCGCCAGCATGACGAGCACGCCGGCGAAGGCGAAGGCAGCACCCACCCAGCGTAGCCGCGAAACCGTCTCGCCGAGGAAGGCGACAGCCATGGCCATGGTGAGGAGTGGCCTGGAAAAGCTCAGCGCGTTGACCACGGCCAGCGGCAGCAGCGTGTAGGCCATGAACTGGCTGGTCAGCGCGATAGCGTTGCAGCTGATGCGCGAGACGTTCTGCCAGGGATGCTTGGTGTGGCGGATGTGGTGGCGGTGGCGCCAGATCAAAGGCAGGATGAACAACAGGCCGATCATCGCCCGGACGAAGACGAGCTGGAACGCCGGGTAGATCAGCCCCTGTGCCTTGACGAGCGCCGTCATGCCGCCGGAGACCAGCAGCATGTCGGCGAGCACCCAGACGATGCCCTCGCGGTTGGCCTTGTGACGCTCTTCCCCCGCCTCGGGCGTCACCGTGCTGTCAGGCTGGCTGGACAAGATTTGCCATCAAGCGGAATGCCCCCGCCACAAGCTTGTCCATCTGGTGATGCAGGACGAGGCTTGTATGGGTGTGGCGGCCCTTGCCGATCTGAGCCGAGACCAGCGCACCCATCAGCGGCTGTTCGTTGGCGTCGTGCATGGCCAGCAGAGGCTGGTAAGCCTCGTCCCAGCGCGCGGCGAAATAGAGCCCGCGCTCTTTGTTCCAGCCGGACCAGTCCTGCGGGCCGATCACATTCGGCCCCCTGAGCAGGACGTGGTCCGGCACCAGCACCGTAACTTCGGCGGTCGGATCCGTTACGCGCCAGCGTAAAGACGGCGAGCCAATCTCGAGTTTCCTCGGCGGCGTCGCTAGTGGATCCCAACCATCGGTCGGGCGGTGGTAAAGGGTGACAAGGTGGCCGCCATTTTCGACGAAGCGGTGCAGCTTCTCGGTGCTTGCTGCCAAATCCTTGCGAATGCCGAAGGCAAAGATGCCGACGACGATGGTGGTGTAGCGGCTGAGGTCTCCGGCCAGCGCCTTGGCGTCGAGTTCGGTGACGTCGAGCCCAATGCGCGACAGCCAAAGACCGACGCGATCGGCGCCTGCGCCGACATAACCGACGACAGCGCCTTGCGGGAGCTTGAGGTCGAGCGTGAGCACGCGCAGCGCTTCCGGCTGGCGATGGGTGACGCGGCCGATATGCGAATAGGCAATCGGGGTAAGCCGCAATGCCGGCCTGCTGCCGACCAGTGGCGTGATGGTGGTTAGCCCGGCGACACGTGTCTCGGGAGCGCGGATGACCTGGCCACCTTCGGCCTGGGCGAGTGACCAGCCGCCTTCCATGTTGAGCGAGACGGGCGCATCCTTGCCTGCGACCACTGGCTTGACCGGCCATTCGCGTCTGGTACCGTCGAGCGGCACGATCAGCGCTTCGGGCTCCATCACGACCGAGCTTGCCGGCAGCACGGCAAATGGCTCCTCGAGGTCATAGGTGGCGCGGGCGGTATGATCGCCGAACTTCGCCGAGATGACGACATGGGCGTCACCATTGCCGCCGAGAGCCGTCCATGACGGCGGATAGAGCTTTGTGTAAGCGGCGTCCACGGTGGCAACGATCTTCAGGCTGCGTCGGCGTCCGGTGATGGTCTCCGCCTTGGCCGTGACGCCATTGGGCAGCACAGCTTCGACCTCGACAGAACGATCGTCGCCGGCGGGGGCCAGATCGACGGTGAGTTCAGCCGTTCCGCCCGGCGCCACTGTCGACGGCGACAGCGTCGCGCGGTCGAAGAGGCCCGCGGCCTCGATCAAGGCGGCGTCGATCTCGCGTGCCTTGCGGTCGAGGCGGTGGCGGTGGCGTTCGAGGAAATCGGGCGAGGCATTGTTGCGGGCAGCGGCAAGCTGGGTAGCCGCTTCGGTGAGGGCTGCAATGATCGCATCGGCGTGTGGGAATGCCGCGATTGCCTTGTCGACGGCCAAACCGGCGGCCTTCAGCGCCTGCGCGGCTTCATAGGAGAGGTCTCGCGATGCGGTGAGATCGGCGAGCGTTGCCGGCAGCGCGTCGAGCACCGACGTCTCGGCCTTTGTGCCGTTGGCGGCAAGCAGTAAATGCAGCGGCCAGCGCGTCTCGGCAACATCAGGCCAATGACCCATGCCCTGCGAGGCGTGGTAGTAGCGCGACCATTCTCCGATGCGGTCATATTCCGCGCCCGTCGCCGGTTCGCGCCCGGGCGCGTTGACGACAACCGTCGCATCGGGAGGTGGCACTTCGTCGTCATAGGTGTCGCCACCGCCCGACCATGCCGGCAGATAATACTTCGCCACCTGCCAGGGGCTCATGCCTTCCTTGAAATGTTCGGGGAAAGCCTGCGGGTCGGCGGCAAGCCTGATTGCCTTTTCGGCTGCGCGGGTCATGGCGCGGTGGTGGCCATGCTGGCCGGGGACATCGAGAAAGGTCGGAATGACGATGTCGGGCCGTTCGCAGCGATAGGCACGCACCAGCCGTTCGACAGTGCGCATCTCGCCCCAGCGGGTGAATGTCTGGTCGCCATCCTTGGAGAAGCCGAAATCATGCACCTCGTCATCGGGGCCATGGCCGAGCCAGACGACGTCGGCGTCGAGCTCGCGCGCCGCCTCCTCCATCTCGCGCGTGCGCATCATGCCGAGCACGCCTAGGCGTTCCGGCCCGAGTGAATTCTGGCCGCCTTCGCCACGCGTCGAGCAGGCGACGATGACGCGCATGCCGAGGCCAAGACGGAACCAGGCGAGCAGGCCGCTCTGCTCGTCGTCGGGATGGGCTCCGGTGTTCATCATTGTGACGGTGGAGACGAGACGGCTAAGGGCACGGTGAAGCCTGAGCAGCGACGGGCTGGCCTTTTGTCTTTCAATACGTTCGCGGGCGCTCGGCATTCAGGTCCTCCGGTATTTCAGTCTGCTATTCGGTGGGCGCGGTGGCGGCGGTTTCGAGCTTGGGGGTAACCACCTCGAACAGCGGCAGTGCGGCGGCACCGAGTGCCGCCGTATATTGCCCGGTCTGGCCACGCATGACGCGGGGCAGGGCGCGGGTCCGTCGGCTTGCGACCGAGATCGGCAAGGGTCCCATCCGTTCGATCAGTTCGTCGATGATCGCGTCCGGCAACACACCGCCAAGGATCACCGTTTCGGGGTCGAGGATGTTTTCGATCATTGCGATCATCGGGGCGAGATAGGTCGCCGTCTCGTCCATCCACTCCAGAAGCACCGGATGGCGCTTGGCGTGGAGATCGGAGAAATCGGCGAAATCGCAGTCGGGGATGCCGGCGGCGCAAAGCTTTTCGCGCAGCGCATGGACCGAGGCGTAGCGCTCAAGGCAGCCGTGCTGGCCGCATGGGCAAGCCCTGCCTCTGGGAACGACAACGACGTGGCCGATTTCGCCGGCATTGCCGAAGGCGCCACGGAACGGCGTGCCGTCCTGGATCATGCCAAGGCCAAGGCCGGCGCCGAAATAGACCATGCAGAAGCTGGAGATGGTGTGGCCAGCGCCGAAGAAGCGTTCGCCGACAGCCGCGGCGTTGGCGTCGTTTTCCACCGTCACGGGCTCCCCGCAGGCTTCGCTGAGCAGGCTTGCCGCATCGATGTTGGCCCAGCCCGGCAGTGTCGTCGGGCCGACCGAAGTCATGCCTTCGATCTCGAACGGGCCGGGCATGACCACGCCGATGCCAAGCAACCGCGACTTGAACGTCGACCTGACCGTGTCGAGCTCGGCGCGCAGATGGGCGATGACCTGGCTGGGGCTGGTGTCGCTGACCGGCATGATTCGCTTGGAGCGCGGCTGTCCCGACAGGTCGAGCACGGTCGCCACCATGTGGTCGGAGGCCATCTCGATGCCCATGGTCATCGCGCCATCGGGGTTGACGGCGAACTGGATCGGCGGCTGGCCGCGGCCCGAGCGCAGGCGCCCGGTCTCCATCAACAGGTTTTCGCTGACCAGCTCGTCGACGATGTTGGCGATGGCCTGCGCCGTCAGATGCGTCAGCCGGGCGATATGCATGCGCCCCAGCGCGCCATTGCGGCGCACGACGTCGAGCACAACGCGACGGTTATGGTCGCGGCTGCGCTCGGGGTTGTTGCCCAATGTGACCTGATGTGTGCTGCCCGGCTGAAACGCCATTTCGCGCATCCTGACTTCAGTTGCAAAATTGATAACGCGGAAGGCCCGAACCCCGCAACAGATTAATTCAAGTAAATTATCTTATTGACAAAAGGCGTCCGGCAGGAAAGCGTATAGGCAGTGTGCGGGGAGGATCCGCAGCTTTGCTGGTGCCTGATTTTGGCGAGCGTGATCCGCTCGCGCCTGAAAGCATCGGAGTTACGAGACGGACCGGGCCTCGATTGCATGCGAGGCTGCGGTCCAAGGGGATAATCACCGCCCGACATCCGGGATTTTCCGGCGGGCGCAGATGGAGGTTTACATGCGTAGAGCAACCCTGTTTGCCGGACTGATTGCTGGTTTCAGCACGCTGGCAATCAACGCGGCCCAGGCCGTCGAGATCGAGTATTGGCAGTATGTCTTCGACTCGCGCGTCAAGGCGATGGACCAGCTGATCGAGAACTTCGAGAAGGCCAATCCGGATATCACCGTCAAGCAGACGACATTCCCCTATGCCGACTATCAGACGCGCGTCATCGCCGCGAAGATGGGCGGGCAGGGCCCCGACGTGATGCAGCTGTTCTACGGCTGGCTCGACAAGTTCGTTGCCGGCGGTCTGCTGCAGCCGCTGCCGACCGATGCGTTCCCGCACGACAAGATCGAAAGCGAATTCTTCCCGATCGTCAGCGCCATGAAGCGCGGCGAGGACTACTACGGCCTGCCGACCGCCGTGCGTTCGCTGGCGCTGTTCTACAACAAGAAGCTGTTCACCGAAGCCGGCCTCGACCCGGCAAATCCACCCAAGACGCTCGACGAGTTCGTCGCTGCCGCCGAGAAGGCGACCAAGCGTGATGCCGCCGGCAACCTGATCGTCGCCGGATCGACCCTCGACATGGCCGGCCAGGATCATCAGTGGTGGCGTGAAGTGCTGGTGCGCCAGTTCGGCGGCCAGCCCTACACCGACGGCGACCGCAAGGTGGCCTACAACACCGAAGCCGGTGAAAAGGCGCTGAAGTTCTACACCGACCTGCAGACCGAAAAGAAGATCGGCCAGGCCGGCTTCATGGACGAAGGCCAGGCAGCCTTCCGTGCCGGCATGGCGGCTATGACCATCGACGGCACCTTCCGTCTCGGCGCCTTCAAGTCGATCGAAGGCTTCGAATGGGGCGTGACCGAATTGCCGGCAAATGCCGACGGCACCCGTTCCAACTATGCCAGCTACTTCGCCAACGGCATCTCGGCGACGACCAGCGGCGAGAAGCTCGAAGCCTCGAAGAAGTTCCTCGCCTACATCTCTTCGCCTGAGGCCATGGACGTCTGGCTGAAGACGGTCGGCGAGTTGCCGGCACGCCGCTCGGCTGCCATGACCGAGGCCAACCTTGCGGATCCGGTCTACGGCCCGTTCCTCAAGGGTCTCGAATACGCTCGCACCACCATGTTCGTTGATGAGGCAGCCCAGCGCCAGACCACCATCGACATGGCCAACCGCGTGCTGCTCGAAGGCCAGTCGGTGAAGGATTCGCTCGCACAGGCCGCAGCGGCCGAGCAGGCGATCATCGACGCAGCAGCCCCGAAGTAAGGCGAAGGCTTGATGTCTGTGACAGCGGATCAACAGGGGGCGGCGCTGAGCCGCCCCGGCGCGACCTTCTGGGAACGCCGTTCCATGCGGACGAAGCGGCTGGTTTGGGTGTGGAGTTTCCTCGCTCTGCCGATCCTGTTCTATTCGGTGATCCGCTTTTACCCGACCATCGAAGCCTTCTGGCTTTCGCTGACCAACTGGGACCTGCTGAAGCCGCCGCAGTTCATCGGCCTGGCCAACTACGAAAAGCTGTTCGCAGACCCGCAGTTCTGGAAGGTGTTCAAGAACACCTTTGCCTATCTGCTCGTCGGCACGCCGATCAGCCTGTTGCTGTCATTCGTCATTGCCTACCATCTCGATCGCGTGCGCTTCATGCACGGGCTGATCCGCGGCCTCTATTTCCTGCCTTACCTGACCACGGCTGCCGCGATGGCCTGGGTGTGGCGCTGGTTCTACCAGCCGGCACCGATCGGCGTCATTAACAATGCGCTCGGCACGCTCGGCATTCCCCAGCAGCCGTTCATCCGCTCGGTTGATCAGGCCTTGCCGTCGATCATGCTGACGGCGATCTGGGCCGGCCTCGGCTTCCAGATCATCATCTTCATGGCCGGCCTGCGGTCGATCCCCAATACCTTCTACGAGGCTGCGCGCATCGACGGCCTCGGCGAATGGGCGATCCTGCGCAAGATCACGCTGCCGCTGCTCAAGCCGACAACCATGTTCCTCGTCGTGTTCTCGTCGATCGGCTTCCTGCGCATCTTCGACCAGGTCTACAACATGACCACCAACGACCCGGGCGGCCCGCTCGGCTCGACCAAGCCGCTGGTGCTGATGATCTACCAGACGGCGTTTTCGTCCTACGCGATGGGATATGCGGCGGCCCAGACGGTGGTGCTGTTCACCATCCTGCTGTTCGTATCGCTGTTGCAGCTCTGGATCCTGAGGGAAAAGAAATGAGTGCCGTCACCCAAACGCCGGCGCTGTCTCACGCCAACGTCAAGCCCGGCCGCATCCTCGCCTGGACGCTCTTGTTCATCGGCGGCCTGATCATGGTGACGCCGCTGGCCTTCATGTTCTCGACGTCGTTCAAGACGGCCGGCCAGGTCTATGACCTCAGGCTCATTCCCGCAGCGCCGACGCTCAACAACTACATCGCGATCCTGGCCGACGGGCGCTTCATGCGCTGGTTCTTCAACTCGATGTTCGTCGCCGTCATGGTGACGCTGTCGAACGTCTTCTTCGACAGCCTTGTCGGCTACACGCTGGCCAAGTTCGAATTTCGCGGCCGCTACTTCATCTTCCTCGCCATCCTGTCGACGCTGATGATCCCGACCGAGATGCTCGTCATCCCGTGGTACCTGATGTCGGCAAATCTCGGCTGGCTGGACAGCTATTGGGGCATCATGTTCCCCGGCATGATGACGGCCTTCGGCACCTTCCTGATGAAGCAGTTCTTCGAAGGTGTGCCCAACGACTTCCTAGAGGCAGCCCGCGTCGATGGCCTGAACGAGTTCCAGATCTTCTGGAAGGTGGCGATGCCGCTGGTGACGCCAGCTCTGTCCGCGCTCGCCATCTTCACCTTCCTCGGCAACTGGACGGCCTTCTTCTGGCCGCTGATCGTGACCACCAGCAAGGAGCTCTACACCTTGCCGGTCGGCCTATCGAGCTTCGCTGTCGAACAGTCCATCCAGTGGGAAATGATCATGACCGGTGCGGCGATCGCCACCTTGCCGACGCTGATCGTCTTCCTCGTGCTCCAGCGTTACATCGTCCGCGGCGTCATGCTTGCCGGGCTCAAGGGATAGAAAATGTCTGAACTGAACCCCAGGCTCTCCGACAAGAGCGTCTTTCCCGATCCCGTCTACAAGGAGACGGTGCTTCGGCCGCTCTTCGACGGCGCCAAGACCCACCATGTCGACGGCTTCCGCGCCATCGACCGGGCGCATCTGGTGATGCTGACCGAGACCGGCATTCTCGATGCCAAGCAGGCGTCGGCGATCGCCGGTGCTCTCGAAGCCATCGACCGTGAAGTCGATCCGGAGAAGCTGGTCTACACCGGCGAGGTCGAGGACTTCTTCTTCCTCATCGAAAAGGAACTGAAGGCCCGCCTCGGCGCTGATGTCGCCGGACGCCTGCACACCTCGCGTTCGCGCAACGACATCGACCACACGCTGTTCAAGCTTGGACTCAAGCAGCGCATTGATGCGTTGATGGTCAAGGCGCGGCATCTGCTGGCCGCGATGATCGACGCGGCCGAGCGTGAAAAGGCGACGCTGATCGTTGCCTACACGCATGGCCAGCCGGCGCAGCCCTCGACTTTCGGGCATTACCTGTCGGCTGCCATCGAGGTGCTGATCCGCGACATCGAGCGCTTCGAAGAGGCGCGCAAGATCGTCGACCTGTCGCCGATGGGGGCTGCCGCCATCACCACGTCGGGGTTCCCGATCGACCGGCAGCGCGTCGCCGATCTGCTCGGCTTTGCCGCACCCTTGCGCAATTCCTACAGCTGCATCGCGGCGTCCGATTACATCACGTCGACCTATTCGGCGATCGAGCTGATGTTCCTGCATCTCGGCCGCCTGATTCAGGACTTCCAGTTCTGGACCAGCTTCGAGGTCGGCCAGGTCTATGTGCCGAACGCTTTCGTGCAGATCTCGTCGATCATGCCGCAGAAGCGCAACCCGGTGCCGATCGAGCATATGCGGCTGCTCGCCAGCCAGACGATGGGCCGCGCCCGCACGGTGCTCGGTGTCATCCACAACACGCCGTTCACCGACATGAACGACAGCGAGGGCGAAACCCAGTCGATGGGCTACGAGGCGTTTACCGCTGCCTCCCGCGTGCTCGACCTGCTCGCGGCCTTCGTCGGCGCGATCCGCATCGATCCGGAGCGTGTGGCCGAAAACATCCGCCGCTCCTGCATCACCATCACCGAACTTGCCGACTCGCTCGTCCGCATTGAGGGCCTGTCCTTCCGCGAGGCGCATGAGATCGCAGCCACGGTCGCCAAATCTGTGGTTGCGGCTGGCGGCGGGCTCGCCACGGACGGCTACGCGCCGTTCCTCGAAGCCTTCAGGCATTCGACCGGACGCGAACCGAGCTTCGGCCGCGACAAGTTCGAAGAGATCGTCTCGCCGGAACATTTCGTTGCCGTGCGCGACCGCTTCGGCGGCCCGGCACCGGCGGCGATGGCCGAGGCGATCGGCGTCTACAGGAAGAAGGCAGCGGCACTGGATGCCGTTGCGCAGGAGCATGCCGGGCACGAGGCGAAAGCCGCAAAAGAACTCGGCGAGAAATTCAAGGCACTGGCAGGGGCGCTCTGATGGCGACGATCGAACTTGAAAAGCTGGTCAAGCGCTACGGCAAGGTAGACGTAGTCCAGGGCATCGACCTTGAAATCGCCGATGGCGAATTCGTGGTCTTCGTCGGGCCTTCGGGCTGCGGCAAGTCGACGACCTTGCGCATGATCGCCGGCCTCGAAGACATTTCCGGCGGCACGCTGAAGATCGGCGGCGAGGTGGTCAACGAGCGCGATCCCAAGCAGCGCAACATCGCCATGGTGTTTCAGAATTACGCCATCTACCCGCATCTGACCGTGCGCCAGAACATCGGCTTCGGTCTCTACACCTCGAAGCTGTCCAAGGCCGAGAAGGACCAGCGTATCGAAGAGGCAGGCAAGATCCTCGGCCTGGAGAAGTATCTCGACCGCCGTCCGGCGGCGTTGTCGGGCGGTCAGCGCCAGCGTGTCGCCATCGGCCGCGCCATGGTCCGCAATCCGTCGGCCTTCCTGTTCGACGAGCCATTGTCCAATCTCGATGCCCAGTTGCGCGCCCAGATGCGCATCGAGATCAAGCGCCTGCACCAGAAGCTCAAGACGACCACAGTCTATGTCACCCACGATCAGGTCGAGGCGATGACCATGGCCGACCGTATCGTGGTCATGAAGGATGGGCACATCCTGCAGGTGGGCACGCCGACCGACCTGTACGAAAATCCGGTCGATGTCTTCACCGCGCGCTTCATAGGCAGCCCGTCGATGAACCTGGTGCCGGGCCGCAAGAACGGCAAGGGCATCGAGCCTGCTGCCGGCGGCGACATCCTGATTGGCGTGCGGCCGCATGAACTGACCGCAGCCATCGAGAAGTCGGAAGGTGGTCTGGAGCTCACCGGAACGGTGACGGCGGTGGAGCCGCTCGGACCCGAGACGCTTGTGCATCTCGATGTCGACGGCAGTGCCGTGATTGCCACTGCACCGAGCAAGTTCATCCCCGCGACCGGCAGCACGCTGACCTGCCGCGCGGCGCCGGGCAGCCTCTATCTCTTCGACGCCAAGACCGAGAAGAGCCTGGGCCGGCAATGACATCGGGAAATGCCAAGCGTCCGGCGGTGCTCAGCATCGGGCGGATTTACTGTGACTTGATCTTCACCGGCTTGGCATCGCTGCCTGAGCCGGGGCGTGAGGTGTTTGCGCAGGACATGAAGATGGCCGCCGGCGGCGGCGCGTTCATCGCGGCCGCCCACATGGCACATGCCGGGCGTCAAGTCGCTCTGGTGGCGCGCCTTGGCACGGACTCGCTGTCTACAGGGATCGAGGCCGAACTCCGTGCAAGCAATGTCGACCTGCGTTTCGTCGAGCATTCGCCCGGCGCGGGGCCGCAGGTCACCGTCGCCTCGGTGATCGGCAACGACCGCGCCTTCCTGTCGCGGCGCGCAGGGACCGCCCTCCCTGCGACGCTCGATGCCGCGCTCGATTGGAGCGATGCTGGGCACTTGCACATTGCCGAATATGCCACGCTGCACGAGATCCCCGATCTGGTGAGCCGCGCCAAGGCGAAGGGCTTGACAGTGTCGCTCGATCCGAGCTGGGACGAGACGTTGATCTACGAAGCCGAACTGCTTGATCGTTGTGCCGGCGTCGACATCTTCCTACCCAATATGGAAGAGGCAACGGCGATCACACGCGAGAACGACCCGATTGCAGCCATCGAGATCCTGTCCAAGGACTTTCCGGTCGTTGCCCTGAAAGCGGGCGGCGAGGGCGCATGGCTGAAGGCCAGTGGCCAGTTGCTGCACCGAAAGGCGGAGGTGGTTCCGGTTGTCGACACGACGGGTGCGGGCGATGCTTTCAACGCCGGTTTCATCGATGCCTGGCTTTCCGGTCAGTCCGAGGATGCCTGCCTTGCCGCCGGTATCACTTTTGGCAGCCTTGCCGTCCAGGCGGCCGGAGGCTCGGCGATTCTGCGCCAACCGCAGCGTCGGGCCGTGGGCTGAGGAGCACGTTGCTGCGCGATGTTCGGCCCGGCTGATTCGCGCTGCAAGCGGCTTTGGGTTCCCGCGCAGCCATGCCACGACCGTTTGGCGGGCTCAAAGCGGGGCATTTCTCTTCCTTGCCAAGCGGGTGCAGGCCGATCGTTTGTGCACATAGTATTTCGGTGTCAGAAGCGTCGCAGTCTTCGAGCGCCTCGCATGTATCTTAGCCACAACTAATGAAGTCTTGGGTTGTGTATAGACCGGCGCTCGGCTTTGCTTTCGGCGTCGTCCAGCACACGAGATATGTGGTGTTGCATAATAATAACAATAGCTTGTGAACCGCAGGATTTGATCCCGACCGGCATTGGCGGCCGCGGAGAGTTCTGATTCCCTGTCATCAGGGGGTAGGGAATTCTACTTATGGGAGCGGTCATGATCAGGTTCATTGTCCTTGGAAGTGCAGCCCTTTTCACTCTGGCAACCACGGCCCATGCGGCCGATCCGGCAGGCAAGCCGGCCTCGACCATCGAATTCTGGAGCGGACCTTATGCTGGTGTTCATGCCGGCTACGGCTCAGGGCGGGCACGCGACGTCGATGCCTCCGGACCCGATTCTTACAGGGACATCGACGGCTGGCTCGGCGGGGTCCAGATCGGTCTCAACACGCGGATGAACGGTCTTGTGCTGGGTGTAGAAGGCGATATCGCCGCGACCGGCATTGGCTTTTCAGACGTGGGGCAGGGGTTCAGCCTCGACGGCAATCTCGACTGGCTGGCCACGATACGCGGCCGTGTCGGCTTTATCCCGACCGAGCGGGTCCTCGTCTATGGCACCGCCGGTGTCGCGTTTGCCGGCTTCGACCTCGACCTCAATGGCGGTGGTCAGCTTTTCGGCGGCAATGGCACTCACACCGGGTGGGCTTTGGGTGCCGGCGTCGAGACCATGGTGACGGACAAGCTCTCGCTGAAAGCCGAATATCTCTACAACGACTTCGGCAGCGACAGCTACAATCTGCCGGACCCGGTCAATATCGCCTTGCGCGTCCACACCTTCAGGATAGGCGCGAACTTCCAATTCTAGCGGCGGCTAGGGCCGGCTGATCAGAAGCGAAATGCCTTGGCCGACGCCGATGCACATGGTGGCGAGCGCGCGTCTGGCGCCACGCAGATCGAGTTCCAATGCTGCGGTCAGTGCCAGACGCGCGCCCGACATGCCGAGCGGGTGACCGAGTGCGATGGCGCCGCCATTCGGATTGACGTGGCCCGCGTCATCGGCGAGGCCAAGCTGGCGCATGCATGCCAGCGACTGCGCGGCAAAGGCTTCGTTGAGTTCGACAATGTCGATGTCTGATATGACAAGGCCGGCGCGTTCCAGAAGCTTTTGCGTCGAACCGACTGGGCCGATGCCCATGATGCGGGGGGCTACGCCTGAGGTCGCCATGCCATCGACCTTGGCTAGAGGCTTGAGGCCGTGGCGTTCGACGGCGCGCGCAGAAGCGATGATCACGGCTGCGGCCCCGTCATTGACGCCGGATGCGTTGCCGGCGGTGACCGTTCCGCCATCTCTGAACGGGGCCGAAAGGCCCGCAAGCTTTTCGATCGTCGTTTCGCGCGGATGCTCGTCGTGCTCGACGACAGTCGCTTCGCCCTTGCGGCCCTTGATGGTGACAGGAGCGATTTCGCCGGCAAAACGGCCGCTTTTCTGCGCGGCGGCGGCACGAGCCTGGCTGCGCAGGGCGAAATGATCCTGATCCTCGCGTGAAATGGAAAACTCGGCGGCGACGTTCTCGGCGGTCTCGGGCATGGAATCGATGCCGTATTGCCTTTCCATCAACGGGTTGACGAAACGCCAGCCAATGGTGGTGTCGAAGATTTCGGTGCTGCGCTGGAATGCGCTTGAAGCCTTGGGCATGACGAAGGGCGCGCGCGACATGCTTTCGACGCCGCCGGCAATGATGATGTCAGCTTCGCCAAGCTTGATTGCGCGTGCTGCATAACCAACCGCGTCGAGGCCGGAACCGCAGAGGCGATTGATCGTCGTTCCGGGCACCGACACCGGCAGGCCCGCAAGCAGGGCAGCCATGCGGGCGACATTGCGGTTGTCTTCGCCGGCCTGATTGGCACAGCCGAGCACGACCTCATCGATCTGGTCGGCAGGGATGCCAGGGTGCCGCGCCAGCGCTTCGCGAATGGCGTGAGCCGCGAGATCATCAGGGCGCACAGAGGCAAGCGCGCCGCCATAACGGCCGATCGGGGTGCGGACGCCGCCTACGATATATGCTTCGGTCATGGTGTCATGTCCTCGTCCGTTTCGGCTGCAAACATCGGCCCGCCCTTGTGCGCCGGAAAACCGTAGCCATTGATCATCACCAGATCGATATCGCTCGATCGCGCGGCGATGCCCTCAGTGAGCAAGGCAGCGCCTTCGTCGGCCATGGCGCGCAGCAGCCGGTCGACGATCTGGCCGGTCGTAAAGCTGTGGGGCGAGATGCCCTTGGCCGTGCGTGCGGCGGCGATCAGCGCAGTGACCTCTGGATCGACGGCCTTTTCGCCAGACGCATAGTCGTACCAGCCCTTGCCTGCCTTGCGGCCGAAACGGCCGGCTTCGCAAAGCTTGTCGGCGATCTCGACATAACGCGCGTTTGGATCGCGTGTTGCCGCCTGTCGCTTGCGCCGCGCCCAGGCGATCTCAAGCCCGGCCATGTCGTAGACGGTGAAGATGCCCATCGGAAAGCCATAGGCTTCAAGTGCAGCGTCGACCTCTTCGGGCGCGGCACCGTCCTCGACCATGAACTCCGCTTCGCGGCGATAGGCCGAGAAGATGCGGTTGCCGATGAAGCCTTCGGTTACGCCTGAGACCACCGGCAGCTTGCCGAGTTTCCTGGCGAAGGCCAGCGCGGAGGCGAGCACGTCGGGCGCTGTTGCCTTGCAGTCGACGACCTCGACCAGGCGCATGATGTTGGCCGGCGAGAAGAAGTGCAGGCCGACGACGCGCCTGGGGTGAGCAGTCGCCGCTGCGATCTCGTCGGGGTTGAGGTAGCTGGTGTTGGTGGCGAGGATCGCATCCGGCCTGACGATGCCATCGAGGCGCTGGAAAAGCTCGGTCTTGACCGCGAGATCGTCGAACACCGCCTCGATGACGAGATCTGCTGCGGCGAGTTCGCCGATGTTCGCAGCCACCACCAGCCGCGCAAGGCATTCGTCGCAAACTGTCGCCGCAAGACGCCCTGACTGGACCGCCTTGTCGAGAATGCCGGCGATGCGCTCGCGCCCTTTGGTGGCGGCGTCTTCGGTCTGCTCGATGCCGAAGACGCGGTAGCCGGCTGTCAATGCGGACACTGCGATGCCGGCGCCCATCAGGCCGGTACCCACGATGCCGACCGTCTCGATCCTGCGTGGGGCAATGCCCTCAAGCTTGTCGACCTTGCCGGCTTGCCGCTCGGCGAAGAAGACATGGCGCAGGGCTGCCGCCTCATTGGAATCCCGCAGGCGCAGGAAGGTGGCGCGCTCCTCGGCGACGCCGTCCTGGAAAGTCCTGTCCGAAGCCAGCCGGACAAGGCGAACGGCCTCGGCAGGGGCCGATTGGCCGCGCGATCTGGACAGGATCTTTTTTGACGCCGCATCGACGGCGGCCAATTCGGCGATCGGGACATCGAGCAACCCCGTGCGCCTTTGCGGCTGACCGGCGAGTTGGTGGACAAGGCCGATGGCTGCCGCGAGATGATCGGCTGCGACGCCGTCGACAAGGCCAAGCTTGATGGCTTCATCAGGCCTGATTGTGCGGCCGCTGCCGATCAGGTCGATGGCCGCGACGGTGCCGATGAGGCGCGGCAGGCGCTGGGTGCCGCCGGCGCCCGGCACGATGCCGAGCTTGACCTCGGGCAAACCGAAACTCGCGACCTCGCCGGCGACGCGTCCATGGCAGGCAAGTGCGATCTCGCAGCCACCGCCGAGGGCGGCACCATTGACGGAAGCAACCACCGGCTTGCTGCAATTCTCGATACGCTGCATGACCTCGGGAAGCGTCGGCTCGACCGGTGGCTTGCCGAACTCCCTGATGTCGGCGCCGCCGACAAAAGTGCGGCCGGCGCCGGTGATGACGACGCCGATGACGGTGCCAACGGCTGACGCATGGTCGAGTGCCTTGACCAGCCCCTGCCGGACATGTGCCGAGGTGGCGTTGACGGGTGCATTGTCGATGGTGACGACGAGCACGCCGTCACGGATGCTGCCTGAAACGCTCTCCGAAAACCGCGTCGCGCTCATGGCTATGCCGGGATGACCGCGGTGGCCTGGATCTCGATCTTGGCGCGGTCCTCGACCAGCGCCACCACCTGCATGGCGGCCATGGCGGGGAAGTGGCGGCCGATCACGTCGCGATAGGCCTGGCCGAGGCCGCGCAGGTTCTCGGTGTATTCCTTCTTGTCGGTGAAGTACCAGGTCATCGTGGTGATGTGGTGCGGCTCGGCGCCGCCGGCCTTCAGCACGGCGACGACGTTTTCCAGCGTCTGGCGCACCTGGCCGACGAAGTCGTCAGTCTCGAACTGGCACTGCGCGTTCCAGCCGATCTGGCCGCCGACGAAGATGGTGCGGCCGCTCGCGGCGATGCCGTTGGCATAACCGATGGGCTTGGCCCACCCTTCGGGTTGCAGGATCTCATGCATCTGTCGTCTCCAGGCGGCTTTCGAGTGCGGCGCGGAGGTCGTCCGGCCAGGCAAGCGATTTGTGGGTATCGAGCGAGGTGGCGACCACGCTGTGGCGGGCGCTCCAGAGCAGCGTGCCGGCGGCCGAAACCTTGTGCTCGAGATCGAGCGAGGAGCGGCCGATGCGGCGGACGAACAGCTCGAAGTCGAGCGTGTCGCCATGGAAGCCCGGATGGGCAAAGGTGAGGTCCAGTCGCACCGTCGGCGTGCCGATGCGCCGTTCGGCGATCAGGTCTTTCCACGGCGCACCGGCATCGCCGAAGAACTCCTCCAAAACACCGACGAGGATGTTCAGGTAAGACGGGAAGTAGGCGATTCCGGAGGGGTCGCAGTCTCCGAAACGGAGCGGCCTTGAGGTACGGAAGGGCACGTCAGCTCCCCTACCTCGAGGCCTTCATCAGCTCGCGGCCGATGATCAGCTTCTGCACTTCGGTGGCGCCTTCGTAGATACGCAGCGCACGGATCTCGCGATAGAGGCGCTCGGTGATCTCGCCGACACGCACGCCGCGGCCGCCGAACAGCTGCAGTGCCTGGTCGATGACCCACTGGGCGTTCTCGGTCGCCGTCATCTTGGCCATGGCGGCCTCGCGGGTGATCGGCAGCTTTTGCACGTCGCGCCGCCAGGCGGTACGCACGGTCAAGAGCGAGGCTGCGTCGATGGCAGTCGCCATCTCGCCCAGCGTGCTCTGAGCGGTCGGCAGGTCGGCCAGCGTCGCCCCGAACATCTTGCGGGACCTGGCGTGCGCGACGGCTTCGTCGAGGGCACGGCGGGCAAAGCCGAGGGCTGCGGCAGCCACTGACGGCCGGAATATATCGAGCGTGCGCATGGCAATCTTGAAGCCTTCGCCCGGTTCGCCCAACAGGTGGGATGCCGGGATGCGGCAATTGTCGAAGCTGACCCGTGCCAGGGGATGCGGGGCCATCGTCTCGATGCGCTCGGCGATCGAAAAGCCCGGCGTGTCGGCATAGACGACGAAGGCCGAGATGCCACGCGTGCCGGGCGCCTCGCCGGTGCGGGCAAAGACGGTGTAGACGTCGGCGATGCCGCCATTGGAGATGAAGACCTTCTCGCCGTCGAGCACATAGGTGTCGCCATCACGGCGTGCGCTGGTACTCATGGCGGCAACGTCGGAGCCGGCCTCGGGCTCGGTCAGGGCGAAGGCCGAGATCAGTTCGCCTCGGGCAATCCTAGGCAAGATGGCCTGCTTGAGGTCGTCCGAACCGGACAGGCTGATCGCCCCGGTGCCCAGGCCCTGCATGGCGAAGGCGAAGTCGGCGAGACCGTCGGCATAGGCCAGTGTCTCGCGGATCAGGCAGAGCGAGCGGCTGTCGATCACGTTCGACGCGCCGCCGAAGGCGGCCGGCACGCAGTGACGCAGGATACCCGCCTGGCCAAGCGCCGCCACCAGCTTCTTGCAGGCGCCGTCGGCGTTGCCATGGTCGATCTCGCCCAGCCCGCCGCTGGCGATGAAGGCGTCGAGTTCAGCCGCCAACGCGCGGTGGCTGTCGGCGAAGAACGGCCAGTCGAGGTGGTCGCGGGTTGGCGCACTGGTCGGCATCAAATGCGCGGCCATGGCTCAGTTCCCCTTGAATTCGGGCTTGGCTTTGGCGGCGAAAGCCTCGAAGGCGCGGCGGAAGTCGCCGGTCGCCATGCAGATCGCCTGGGCCTGCGCTTCGGATTCGATCAGCTGGTCGATGCCCATCGCCCATTCCTGGTCGAGCATCTTCTTGGTCATGGCATGCGCAAACCAGGGACCGTCGGCCAGGTTGCGGGCGAATTTCTGCGCCTCGGCGAGCAGTGCGCCACGCTCATGCAACGCGTTGTAGAAGCCCCAGGCATGACCCTCGGTCGAGGTCATGACGCGACCGGTGAACAGAAGTTCGGCGGCGCGGCCCTGGCCGATGATGCGCGGAAGGATGCCGCAGGCGCCCATGTCGGCGCCGGCCAGGCCGACGCGGGTGAACAGGAAGGCGGTCTTCGCCTCCGGGGTTGCGACGCGGTAGTCGGACGACATGGCGATGATCGCACCGGCGCCGGCGCAGATACCGTCGACGGCGGAGATGATTGGTTGCGGGCAGGCGCGCATCTGGCGCACCAGATCGCCGGTGAGGCGGGTGAAGTCGAGCAGGTCATGCATCGGCATGCGGGTCAGCGGCTCGATGATCTCGAAGACGTCGCCGCCCGAGCAGAAGTTGTTCTCGGCACCCGTGATGACGATGGCGCGCACGTCGCTGGCCCGGTGCAGGGAGCGGAACAGGTTGCCGAGTTCCTCGTAGCTCTCGAAGGTCAGCGGGTTCTTCTTCTCTGGGCGGTTCAGCGTGATCGTCGCGACCTTGCCGTCGGCATCGGTCTCGAACTTGAAGTGCTGAGCCTTGTGGCCCCGGAAGGGATGCTTCTTGTCCTGCATTGGGTTGGTCATGGTCATCCTCCCAGAACTTCGCCGCCGGCGACTGGGATCGCCTGGCCTGTGATTGCGGTGGCCTTTTCCGAGGTGAGCCAGAGCACGGTGTCGGCCACTTCCTCGGGGGTCACAAGCCGCCCTTGTGGATTGGCGCGGGCGAGCGTGGCGCGTGTCTCTTCGGCCGAGCGCCCGGTCTTGCCGGTGATGGTTTCGACGGCGCCGTCGAGCAGCGGTGTGTCGGTGAAGCCGGGGCAAACCGCGTTGACGGTGACGTCGGTGCGGGCAAGCTCAAGCGCCAGCGCGCGCGTCATGCCGACCACGCCATGCTTTGAGGCGCAATAAGCCGACACATAGGCATAGCCGGTCAGGCCGGCGGTGCTGGCGACATTGACGATGCGGCCCTTGCCGGCGCGCTTGACCGAGGCAAGCGCGGCCTGTGTGACCAGGAACGTGCCGGTGAGGTTGATGCCGATCACCCGGTTCCACAATGCGAGGTCGGTTTTGTCGAACGGTGCCGACGGCGCTTCGCCGGCGCAGTTGACCAGCACGGCGATGTCGCCTGCATGGGCAATCGCCTTGGCGATACCTGCCTCGACCGAATGCGCATCAGTGACGTCGAAGCCATCAAGGACGAAGGCCTCGCCGCCCATCTTGGCGATCTCGTCGCGCACCGCCTCGAGCGGCGCGGCACGCCGTCCGCACAGGCTGACGCCGTGGCCGTTGGCGGCGAGCGCCAGTGCGATGGCGCGGCCGATGCCGCTGCCGGCGCCAGTGACCAGGGCGTGACGCTTGGCCATGCTCATGCCTTGCCCGTGGGAACCGCCGCCGCGGCGCGAGCGAGGTTGTTCACATATTGGGCACGGGCCGAATGATACTGCTTTGGCCAGGCCTGCTCGGCATAGCCGATCTTTGCCGCCTCATGCATGACGAAAGACGGGTCGGCGAGGTGCGGGCGGGCGACGGCGCAGAGATCGGCGCGGCCGGCGGCGATGATCGAGTTGGCGTGATCGGCTTCCGAGATCGCACCCACGGCAATGGTCGGCACCTGGATCTCGTTGCGAATCTTGTCGGAGAAGGGCGTCTGGAACAGGCGGCCATAGACTGGCTGCTCTTCCTTCACCACCTGGCCTGACGAGCAGTCGATCATGTCGGCGCCGGCGTCCTTGAACATCCTGGCGAAGATCGCTGCGTCTTCCGGCGTGTTGCCGCCTTCGTACCAGTCATGGGTGGAGAGCCGCACCGAGATCGGCTTGTCCTCGGGCCAGACGGCACGAATGGCGCGGAACACTTCGAGCGGATAGCGGGCGCGATTCTCGTGGTTGCCGCCATATTCGTCGTCGCGCAGGTTGGTCAGTGGCGACAGGAAGGAGGACAGCAGGTAGCCGTGGGCGGCATGTAGTTCGAGGATGTCGAAGCCGAGGTCGCGGGCCCGCTCCGTTGCGCTGACGAAGTCGGCCAGAACGCGATCCATATCCTCGCGGGTCATGGCGCGCGGCATGTCCGAATGCTTGAGATAAGGCAGGGCGGAGGCCGAGATCAGCGGCCAGCCACCTGAGGTTACCGGCTGGTCGATGCCTTCCCAGGCAACCTTGGTCGCGCCCTTGCGGCCGGCATGGCCGATCTGGATGCCGATTTTCGCCAGCGTCTGCTGGTGGACGAAGTCGACCATGCGCTTGAAGGCTTTCGCCTGCTCGTCATTCCACAGGCCGAGGCAGCCGGGCGTGATGCGCGCGTCTGGCGACACGCAGGTCATCTCCGGGAAGACGAGTGCGGCGCCACCCATGGCGCGGGCGCCGATATGGACGAGGTGGAAGTCGTCGGGCAGGCCGTCGGTGGCCGAATACATCGCCATCGGCGACATCACGATGCGGTTCTTCAGCGTCAGCCCGCGGATCGAAAACGGCGTGAACATCGGCGGCGGTACCGAGCCGTTGGGGGCAGGCGACACGCCGGCGCGTTCGGCGAACCAGCGCTCGAAACCTTCCAACCAGTCCTTGTCGCGCAGGCGCAAATTCTCATGGCTGATGCGCTGCGAGCGGGTCAGCATCGAATACATGAACTGCTCGGGTTCGAGCGTGTCGGCATAACGCGTGCCCACGACTTCGAACCACTCCATGGCGTTGCGCGCCGCATTCTGGATGCGGGCGACGTCGACGCGGCGCACCTCCTCATAGGCTTCGAGCACGGCCGGGATGCTGGCCTTGTCGTGGCCGATGAGGTCGAACTGGCGGGTCAACTCGATGGCGTCATCAATGGCAAGCTTCGTGCCGGAGCCGATTGCGAAATGTGCGGTGTGGGCACTGTCGCCCATCAAGACGACGTGGCTTTGGCCATTGAAGTGGCTCCACTTGTCGCAGATCAGGCGGCCGAAATTCAGCCAGGCCGAGCCGCGCAGATGGCGCGCATTGGTCATCAGCTTGTGGCCTTCGAGCGTCCCGGCGAACAGCTTCTCGCAAAACGCGATGGACTGATCCTGGTCCATCTCGTCGATGCCATGCGCCTTGAACACTTCGTCGGTGGTTTCGACGATGAAGGTCGAGGTGTGGTCGTCGAAACGATAGATGTGCGCCTGGAACCAGCCGTGCTCGGTGCGCTGGAAGTCGAAGGTGAAGGCGTCGAAGCGCTTGTCGGTGCCGAGCCAGAT
The DNA here is from genome assembly GCF_900445235.1 of Aminobacter aminovorans. Classification (NCBI taxonomy): domain Bacteria; kingdom Pseudomonadati; phylum Pseudomonadota; class Alphaproteobacteria; order Hyphomicrobiales; family Phyllobacteriaceae; genus Aminobacter; species Aminobacter aminovorans. The sequence continues at coordinate 136,374 of NZ_UFSM01000004.1, forward strand.
GTAGCGGTTCGGCCGCATCACCATGTCGGGCTTGAAGATGTCGGCATATTTGTGCCGGATGCGCGAGTTCACGCCATCCGACGAGATGATGAGGTCGGCTTCGGGGAAGTCCTGGTCGCCCTGCACGTCGGTCTCGAATACCAGCTCGACGCCGAGCTCGATGCAGCGCTCCTGCAGGATGTTCAGCATCTTCTTGCGGCCGATGCCGACGAAGCCGTGGCCGGTGGTGCGGATCTTGCGACCCTTGAACACCAACTCGATGTCATCCCAGTGGTTGAAGGCGTCCTCGATGGTCTCGGCGGTAGCCGGGTCCCATTGGCGCATCGACTGCATCGTGGCGTCGGAGAAGACCACGCCCCAGCCGAAGGTGTCGAAGGGCCGGTTGCGCTCGACGACGGTAACCTGATGCTCGGGGTGCTGCTTCTTCATCAGCAGGGCAAAGTAGAGACCGGCCGGTCCGCCACCGATACAGACAATGCGCATGCCGTCCTCCTCCTGAAGCCGTTCGGTCAGGTGGACATGTGTGCCCGACCCTGACCATGGAGGTACCATGGACGCTTTCAAAAAAAACTTCAAGCTTAAAGTTATTTTGGAAGCGAGCGCAAAAAGGCCCCGGTCGGCGAGCGCGCGGCCGGGGCCAGAAGGGGCCCGGATGCACTAGCGCGACAGGTAGGTCGCGGTATCCACGAGTTCGCCATAGCCGAAGGCGATCGCTGCCATGACGGCGTCGTGGACCTGGTTGGCCGGCACCGTCTTGCCGCTGAACTCGAGATCGCGCGTGGCGCAGGCGTCGTGAACGACCGATGTCTTGTAGCCGAAGTCGGCCGCGGCACGGGTGGCGCCTTCGACGCACATATGGCTCATCGCGCCGATGATGACCACTTCCTCGATGCCCTTGGCATCGAGTGTCGCCTTAAGATCGGTTTCGCGAAACGAGTTGACGTAGTTCTTGGTGATGACCTTCTCGCCCTCGGCCGGGGCAACGGTGGCGTTGATCTCGACCCCTGGGGTGCCGGCAGCGAAGATCGGCGCGTCCGCGTCCTTTGAGACATGGCGAACGTGGATGACGGTGTCGCCCTTGGCGCGCGCCTGCTCGATGATGCGGGCGGCGTTTTCAGTTGCCTGCTCGATGCCGACGAGCGGCATGCGGCCGCCGGGGAAATATTCGTTCTGGATGTCGATGGCGATCACTGCGCGTTTGCTCATGTCCCTGATGCCTTTGCTGTTGGGAAGAATGTTGCCTGCAGGATGCAATGGATTATGGTGCCGGCCCATTGGCGATATCGACATAACAAGGGGTGATTTCGACAAATGGCAAAAGCTGGCGTCATCGAGATCGGGCTGGTGTTGTACCCCGGCGCGCAGATGTCGGCGGTGCTTGGCATGACCGACCTGTTCGAGCTCGCCAACCGCACCGCCGCACGCAAGAGCCGCGGTGCAGCGCCGAACCAGCTGCGCGTCAGCCACTGGCGTGCCGACCAGCCGGGAGTCGCTCCTGCGCGGGTATTCGACAGCCATCCGGGTGTTTCAGGCGTAGCCGAGGTCTACGTGGTGCCGCCGGCGCTTGGCGATCCTATTTCGCGGGAGACCGTCAGTCCCCTGGCAAGCTGGCTGCGTGAGCGTCACGGCGCCGGCAGCGTGCTGGCGTCCGTCTGTGCCGGCGCCTTCGTGCTCGGCGAGACCGGGTTGCTGGCCGGGCGGGCGGTGACGACGAACTGGGTCTATGACGAGGCGTTCCGGTCGCGTTTCCCCGAGGCTAGGCTCGACACCGACAGGCTGCTCATCGATGACGGTGACATCATCACTGCCGGCAGCCTGATGGCCTGGACCGACCTGGGTCTTCGGCTGGTCGACCGCTTCCTTGGGCCGACCGTGATGATCGAGACCGCCCGGATACTGGCGCTCGATCCTCCCGGACGCGAGCAGCGCTACTATAGCGCCTTCGCGCCGCGGCTCAGCCATGGCGACGCGGCCATCCTCAAGGTCCAGCATTGGTTGCAGGCGGGCGAGGGCAAGGAGCTGAACCTGGCCGTGCTGGCATCGTTGGCTGGATTGGAGGAGCGCACGTTCCTGCGCCGCTTCCAGAAGGCGACCGGACTCACGACGACCGAATATGGCCAGCGCCTGCGCGTCGGCAAGGCGCGCGAGCTGCTGCAATTCACCACGCAGACGGTCGACAAGGTGGCCTGGGCGGTTGGCTATGGCGACCCGGGCGCGTTCCGCAAGGTCTTTGCTCGCATCGTCGGGCTGACGCCGAGCGATTATCGCGCGCGGTTTCGGGCCTAGAGCACTTCAGCAACGCGGTTTTCCGTCAGGAACTGCGTCAAGAAACCTAGCTGCTCTTGGCCAGCGACGCGACGATCGAGCGTTTCAGCTTGCCGAGTTCGTCGAGCAGGATGCCGCCGTCCTTGGCCGACAAGCTGCCGAACAGGTCGCCGATCCAGTCGGCATGGGCTGCGGCCATCTTCTCGAATTCGGCGCGGCCGAAGGGCGTCAGCGCGATGATCTGGACGCGGCGGTCGGTGGGCGAGGTGGTGCGGCTGATGTGGCCGCTCTCGGCCAGACGCTCGACCAGGACGGTGATGTTGCCGGGTGATACCATCATGCGCTTGGACACTTCGCCCAGCACCATGCCGTCCTGGGCTCGTTCGAGCTGTGCCATCAGGTCGAAGCGGGGCAGGGTGGAATCGAACTCTTCGCGCAGGCGGCGGCGCACTTCTGTTTCAACCAGCGTCGAGCAGGTCAAAAGGCGCAGCCAAAGGCGAAGCTCGGTGCCGTGATCCGCAGGCGCTTCAAGCACCTTGGTCTCGCCGTCCACCCAGCCTTCGGCGCCGGCTGTATCCTTGCGCTCTTCCATCTGTGTCAGGGTCTTTCCTCGCCGCGGCCGGTGCGCCGGCTATCCTCTCGGGCAGTTGTAGTGCCGTTTCGCGCGATGGTACAAGCTTGAAAGGTTCAAGGGGCAGGAATGTCGCCGGCAAGCACCGCCGAATAAGCGGCGGCGTCGACGTTGCCGCCAGAGATCACGCAGACGATGTTGCCCCTGGCATGTTGGCTCGTCAGCGCCGCAGCCAGCGAAGCTGCCCCCGCGCCCTCGGCGACGACCTTGGATTTGGCGAACAGCATCCGCATAGCCTCGGTGACCTGCATCAGGCTGACTGACACCGCGCCGTCGATCAGCTCGCGCGCGATGGGCCACAGTTGCGGCACAAGCGACGGGCCGCCGATGCTCTTGATGAAGGAAGGGCGCGTCTCGATGTCGACGATGCGGCCGGCCGCAAGCGCCGCCGTCACAGGGGCGGCGTTCTCGTCCTCGACGGCGAAGACTTTTGCCTCGGGTCGCAAGGCCTTGACGGCGCTCGCCACGCCCGTGGTCATCGAGCCGCCGCCATAAGGCGTCAGCACGACGTCGACCTCGGGCAGGTCCTCGACAATTTCCATGCCGATGGAGCCGTTGCCCGACAGCACCGCCTGGTCCGTCACCGGGTTGATCAGGAGCTCGGGGAAATCGGGTCGGTCGGCGCCGATGATGTATTGCCACCATGTTTCCATGGAGATGAACCGGACCTCGCCGCCGAGGCGGCGCACGCCATCGATCTTGGTCTGTGGTGCCCCCGAATACATGTAGGCGGCCATCGGCACGCCAAGCCGGTTGGCAGCCCAGGCCATGCCATAGGCCATGTTGCCGGAGCTCGTGGTGGCGACACCCCGGGCGAGCGTCGCGCGGTCGCGTGACAGAAGGGCGTTCAGCGCTGGCCGCAGCTTGAACGCGCCAATCGGAGAAAGCGTTTCGAGCTTGAGGAAGATCTGCCGGTCGGGCAGGTCGAGATCGAGTCGGACCAGCGGCGTTCTCGGAACATGAGATGAGATCCGGGCGCGGGCGGCGCTGATTTCGTCAAGCGACGGGCGATAGGGGGCGGTCATTCGGCTGCCGACGGCGTTCTGAGGCTGCCGGCGCGGGCGGCGTGTCTGCTGCCGCTGTAGTCCTCGGTGTGGACATAGACGTGGAGCGTGTAGCCGATGTGGTCGATCATCAGCGCCTTGGCCTTTTCGAGGTCGCGATCGAGCGCTGCCTCCATGAGGGCGGTGTGCGGTCCGATCGACTGCGCCTCGCCAAGTGCTGCCATTGCCTCTTCATAGCCCTGCTTCTGGCCGGCGGCCGCCCGCAGGGTCGGTGCGAGTCCGAGGAACCTGTGATGGCGCCGGAGCTGGTCGGAGATCGTCGAACGGAATCGCAACAGCCAGTTCGAGGTTGCGGCGCTCAACAGCGCCGAGTGGAACGCTTCGTGCTTTTCGTCCCAATCATCGACGGAGGCGTCGGAAGGATCCTCGACTGCGGTCTTGCAGCGCGACAGGCGGTAATGCGCGGTAACGACAGCCGCTTCCCAGTCGCTGCCTCCCTTCTCGATCGATTCCAATAGAAGCGGCAGCTCGACCACCATCCTGGCTCGCGCCAGATCTTCCAGCTCCTGGCGCGAAACGGAAGCCACAGTGAAGCCGCGATTGGATATCGCCGTCACCAGCCGCTCGGCCTCGAGCCGCGACAGTGCCTCGCGCAGCGGCGTCCAGCCGACGCCGTAGGACGTGCGCAGCGCGCTCAGCTTGAGGGGCGCGCCCGGCATCAGCCGGGTCGTCAGGATGTCGCGGCGCAGCAGCCGGTAGGCTGCTTCCGTCTTGGTCGAGTGTTCGTCATCCTGCATCGCTATCCGTCCCCGTCTCTGTGAAAAAATTATATATCATGGGGGCTCATGGCAAGAATTATATATAATGTTTGACAGACCTCTCCGGACTGCTCATGATTGTCCCATGCTGCCGTTCAGGGGAGCGGTGCTTGTCAAATCTGGGAGGAATAGATGAGAAATTTGAAGTCCGGTCTGATGTCGGGCCTGATTTTGGCCGGCGCGCTCGCCGCCAGCCTGGGTGCCGCTGTTGCCGACCCGATCAAGATCGGCATCGCCAATTTCGGCGAGCACCCGCAGCTCAACGCCGCCGTCGCCGGTTTCAAGAAGGCGCTGGCTGACAATGGCTATGTCGATGGCAAGGACGTCGTCTTCACTGAAAGCCACACCAATTTCGACGCGTCGCTGGTTCCCCAGATGATCGCCAAGCTTCAGGCTGAACAGCCGAAGCTGATGTACACCGTCACCACCCCGGTCTCGCAGATCGCCAAGAAGGCGCTCGCCGGCTCGGGCATCAACATCGTCTTTTCGGCCGTGACCGACCCGGTCGCCGCCAAGCTGGTCCCGTCGTGGGAAGCCGGCGACGAAGGCATGACGGGTGCTACCGACCTGCAGGACGTTAAGGCGGTGATGGAATTCACCAAGAAGCTCTTGCCAAACGCCAAGCGTTTCGGCGTGCCCTACAATCCGGGTGAAGCCAACGACGTCGCTTTGGTCGAGAAGATCAAGGAAGCAGCACCTGCCGCCGGCTTCGAAGTGGTCGAAGTGGGTATCGACAACGTCAACGACATCCAGCAGCGCATCGCTTCGCTCGCCGGCAAGGTCGACGTGATCTACGGCCCGACCTCGAACCTGATCCAGCCGGCCATCCCGGCCGTTGCCGCCGCCGCCCGCCAGGCTGGCATTCCGGTCGTCAATGCCGACGACAATGCAGTCCGCGACGGTGTCGTGCCCGCCAGCTTCGCCGTGAACTACGAGCAGGTCGGCATCAATGCCGGCAAGATCGCCGCCGAAATCCTGAAGGGCAAGGACCCCAAGACCATTGCGCCTTCGCGCCCGGCCTATGAGGACCATGCCGCGACGATCTCGAAGAAGGCCATGGCCGCCTTCGGCATCGAGATCCCGGCGTCGCTCGCTGATTGCGGCTGCATCGTCGACTAATATTCGACTTCGTCAAAACTGGTAGCGGCGTTTGGCGCATCGGCCCAAGAGGTACGATGCGCAGGTTCAGAAACCTGGAGCGCTCTGGCGCTCCAGGGCGCCGTTGCCTTTTCCTGGAGGGACGGATGCTCGAAATCCGATCTGCACGTAAAGTTTTCTATAAGGGTCAGGCCGACGAAAAAGTCGCGCTGGACGGCCTCAGCCTCAAGCTCGCCACCGGCGAATTCGGCGTCGTCATCGGCTCCAACGGTGCCGGCAAGAGCAGCATGCTCAATGCCATTTCGGGCGCGCTGGTGCTCGATTCCGGCCAGATCCTGATCAATGGTGACGACGTCACCGGCATGCCCGTTCACAAGCGCGCCATCCGCTTGGCTCGCGTTTTCCAGGATCCGATGAAAGGCACCGCCGCCTCGATGACGGTCGCCGAAAACATGCTGCTCGCAGATCTGCGCAGCAAGAAGCGCACCTTGCGCCAGGGGCTCAATGCCACTCGCCTGGCGGCCTACAAGGAACGTCTGGCACTTCTCGGCCTCGGTCTCGAAAATCGCCTGGACACCCGCGTCGAACTGCTTTCGGGTGGCCAGCGCCAGTCGCTGTCGCTGATCATGGCGGTCGGCGGCTCTCCGGATCTCCTATTGCTCGATGAGCATACGGCGGCACTCGATCCGCGCACCGCCGACATCGTCATGCAGGCGACCGTGCGTGCCGTCGATGCCCTGAAGCTCACCACTCTGATGGTGACGCACAACATGCAGCATGCCGTCGATTTCGGTCACAGCGTCATCATGCTGGATGCCGGCAAGCTTCGGCTCGAAATCTCCGGCGAGGAAAAGGCCAAGGTGACGGTTGTCGACCTGATCGGCCATTTCTCCGTGAAAACCGACCGCATGTTGCTGGCGAGCTGATCATCATGGACTTTATCCAGACCGTTTTCACGAGCTTCGTCTCGCTCATTCCCGTCACCCTGGCGCAGAGCCTGATCCTGGCATTCGTCGTGCTCGGCATCATGATCCCGTTCCGCACCCTCAACTTCCCCGACCTCACCAGCGAAGGCGCATTCCCGCTCGGCGGCTGTGTCTGTGGTGTGCTTCTGGCAAGCGGTGCCTCGCCGCTGACAGCGCTTGCCGTCGCGCTCATCGCCGGGTTCCTCGCCGGCTGCTGCACCGCCTTCATCCACCTGCGGTTCCGCATCCACACGCTGCTCGCCGGCATCCTGATGATGACGATGCTGTACAGCATCAACCTGCGCATCATGGGCAAGTCGAACCTCTCGGTGTTCGGTGCGCCGACGGTGTTCGACTGGGCTCCATTCGTCCAGCCAGGTTTCCCGTTCGCCAAGATCATCGTCGCGGGACTGATCGGTGCGGTCATCTTCATCCTGCTCAACATGTTCTTCAAGACCGAGAAGGGCACCGCGATCCGTGCCGTCGGCGCCAATCCCGACATGGCCGAGGCGCAAGGCATCAATGTCTGGGTCGCCACCATCGGCGGCGTCGGCCTTGCCAGCGCATTCTCGGCCATCAGCGGTGCGCTTATGGTGCAGAGCCAGGGCTTTGCCGACGTCAACATGGGCCTCGGCATCCTGATCAACGGCCTTGCGGCGCTGATGATCGGTGAAGCCATCGTCGGCAAGCAGACGGTGCTGCGCCAGCTCGCCGCCCCGTTCGTCGGCGCGGTTGTCTACTACCAGCTGGTGTCGTTCTGTCTGGCCGCCGGCATGCCGCCCCCCGACCTGAAGCTCGCCACCGGCCTGTTCGTGCTCGCCATGCTGGCGCTGCCGAGCCTGCGTCGCAGCCGGGGACCGGCACAAGCACGCGAAACCATCCGCGAATAAGCAAGGATAGCCCACATCATGACTGCAATTCCCGATCTCGCCGTTGTCGAGGCGATGGACGCTGCCGATCCGCTGCGCTCGATGCGTGATCGCTTCATTCTGCCGGAAGGAGTGATCTATCTTGACGGCAATTCGCTGGGGGCTGCGTCGCATGCCGTCTTCAGCGAGCTCCAGGCGGCCGCGTCCAAGGAGTGGGCGCAGGACCTGATCCGCGCCTGGAACACCGCCGGCTGGTTCGACATGCCGACCGAACTGGGCGACCGAATTGGCCGCCTGATCGGTGCTGCACCCGGCCAGACGGTCGTCTGCGACACCACCTCGACCAATATCTACAAGGTGCTGCATGCTGCCCTTGCGATGCGGCCGGACCGTTCGGTCATTGTTGCCGAGGGCAACAGTTTCCCGACCGATCTCTACATGGCGGAGGGTGTCGCCTCGACGCGTGCCGGTGCCGTGCTCAGGCTCGAAGGCGTCGATGCGCAAAGCATCGAGGAACTGATCGACGACAAGGTTGCGGTGGTTCTCGTCAACCACGTCAACTACAAGTCGGGCGAGCTGCGCGACATGGCGGCATTGACCCAGAAAGCCCAGGCGGCAGGCGCCCTGATCGTCTGGGATCTCTGCCACACGGCAGGTGCCCTGCCGGTTGATCTTGACGGTGCCAATGTCGATTTCGCCGTTGGCTGCACCTACAAGTACATCAATGGCGGTCCCGGTGCCCCGGCCTTCATCTACGCCGCGACGCGTCATCTCGCCGACGTCCAGCAACCGCTGAGCGGCTGGTGGGGACATGCCAGGCCCTTCGCCTTCGAGCAGGGTTATGCGGCGGACGGCGGCCATCCGCCGGTTCCTGTGTGGCACCCAGCCGATCCTGACCATGCGGGCGCTCAAGGGCGCGCTCGATGACTGGGACGGCGTCGACATGGCAGCGCTGCGCAAGAAGAGCATCGCCCTGACCGACCTGTTCATCCAACTGGTCGAAGCCAGGTGCGGCGCCTACGGCCTCAAGCTGGAAAGCCCGCGCGACGGCACGAAGCGCGGCAGCCAGGTCTCGTTCGAGCACGACAACGCCTATGCCATCATGCAGGCGCTGATCGCGCGCGGTGTCATCGGCGACTTCCGTGCACCGGCTACGCTGCGCTTCGGCTTCACGCCGCTCTATGTCGGCTTCAAGGACGTCTGGCAGGCGGCCGAGATCCTCGAAGACATCATGCGGACCGGCGCCTGGAAGGAAGCCCGTTTTGCCGTCAAGTCGGCAGTGACCTGATCTCAGGTCGAATGAAAAAGGCGGCATCTGCCGCCCTTTTTCATACACCGAGATAGCGGTCCTGGATGTCAGGCGTCAGCCGGTCCGGCGTGCCTTCGAACACGGTCACGCCCTTCTCCAGCACGAAGCAGCGGTCGGCAACCGGCAGCAGTTCCGACAGCGTCTTGTCGACCACCAGGATCGACTGACCCGCATCCTTGAGCTTGCGGATCGCCGCCCAGATGTCCTGACGGATGACCGGTGCAAGTCCCTCGGTCGCCTCGTCCAGAATGAGCAGGCTGGGATTGGTCATCAGCGCGCGGCCAATCGCCAGCATCTGCTGTTCGCCGCCCGAGAGCGTGTTGGCATACTGGTCGCGTCGTTCGCCGAGGCGTGGAAACAGGTCGACGACTTTTTCCAGCGTCCACTCGCTGCCACGCGCTGCGGCAAGCAGGTTTTCCAGAACGGTCAGGTTGGGAAAGCAGCGCCGTCCCTCGGGCACCAGACCCAGGCCGAGGCGGGCGATGCGATGCGGGCGCATGCCGGCTACCTGGCGGCCGGCGAAGCTGATTGCACCGGAGCGCGGCTTCGCCAGGCCAAGAATGGAATTGATCGTCGTCGTCTTGCCCATGCCGTTGCGACCCATGAGCGCCACGACTTCGCCCTCCTTGACGTCGAGCGAGACGCCGAACAGCGCCTGCGATGCGCCGTAGAAGGTTTGGACGCCTTTGAGTTCGAGCAGGCTCACGCGGCTTCTCCGAGATAGGCCCGGCGGACTTCGGGGTCGTTGCGGATCTGGTCGACAGTGCCGGTGGCAATGACGCGGCCATAGACAAGCACGGAGATTCGGTCGGCGAGGGCGAAGACGGCATCCATGTCGTGCTCGACCAGCAGGATCGGCGCTTCATGGCGCAGGCCGTCGAGGAACTTGGTCAGCGCCTTCGAGCCCTCGGGACCCATGCCGGCCATCGGTTCGTCGAACAGGAAGGCCTTGGAGCCGAGCGCCAGCGCAATTGCGATCTCGAGCTGACGGCGTTCGCCATGCGACAGCTCGGCAGCGGGCACGTGGGCGCGTCCGGCGAGACCGACGCGCTCCAGCATCTTCATTGCCGGTTCGGTCAGGCTCTTGTCGCTCATGACAGGGCGGAAGAAGCGGAAGCTCGTGCCCTGGCGTGCCTGCACCGCCAGCATGACGTTGCGCAGGGCGGAAAACTCCTGCGCCAGCGACGAGATCTGAAAGCTGCGGCCGAGGCCGAGACGGGCGCGCGCGGCCATGTCGAGCCCGGCCATGTCCTGGCCGAGAAAGCGGATGCTGCCGCTGTCCGGCCGGAACGAGCCGGAGATCTGGTGGATCAGCGTGCTCTTGCCGGCGCCGTTGGGCCCGATCAGCGCGTGGATCTCGCCGGGCCTAAGTTCAAGGCTGACGCCATCTGTCGCCTTCAGGGCGCCGAAGGTCTTGCGGAGGTCGCGGATTTCGAGGATCGGCTCAGCCATGACGCGCCTTTCCGGCCAGCAGACCGAGCAGCCCGCCGCGGGCAAACAGAACGACACCGAGCAGGATCAACCCAAGGAAGAACTGCCAGCGTTCGGTGATGCCGCCAAGGGCGAATTCGAACAGGACATAGAGCATGGCCCCGGCGACGGGTCCGAACAACCGGCCCTTGCCACCCAGGATGATCAGCACGATCAACTCGCCCGACATATGCCAGGACAGCATGGAGGGGCTGACGAATTTGTTGAGGTCGGCAAACAGCGCGCCGGCGAGGCCGGTGACCATTGCCGAGATACCAAAGGCAACCAGCCTGATGTTGAATGGAGCGATGCCGACAGCGGACAGCCGCGTTGCGTTCTGCCGGGCCGCCTGCAACGCCGCGCCGAAGCGCGAGCCGCGCAGCAGCCAGAACAGACCGAGCGCCAGCATCAGAACTGCATAGCAGATCAGGAAATAGGACAGCGGCTGGGCGGTGTTCAGACCGGGGAATTCGTTGCGCACATAGATCGAAAGCCCGTCCTCGCCACCATAGGACGGCCAGGACACGGCGAAATAGTAGATCATCTGCGCGAAGGCGAGCGTGATCATGATGAAGTAGACGCCGGTGGTGCGCAGGCTGATGGCGCCGATCGGCAAGGCGATCAGGCCGCAGACGGCAGTCGCGACAAGCCAGATGACGGGCATCGACGCGGTGCCGGGGATGCCGGCGAACAGCGGCACGCCGTCAAAGGCATGGGTGGCGAGGATGCCGGCTGCATAGCCGCCCAGGCCGAAGAAGGCAGCGTGGCCAAACGACACCAGCCCGCCAAGGCCAAGTGCGATGTTGAGGCCGACGGCGGCGAGCGCCAGGATGGCGATGCGCGTTGCGAGCGTGATGTAGAACGGCTCACCCATCGTCTGCGCTACCAGCGGCAAGCCGAGCAAAAGCAGTGCGAGGCTGACGTTGACGATGGTTTCGCGGTTCATGAAGGGGGCGTTGGTCATGACACCCTCACGACTGCGTCGCAAACAGGCCGCTCGGCCTGAAGGCAAGGATGAGTGCCATGACGATGTAGATCAGCATCGAGGCAAGTGCTGCACCTATCGGGCCGGCCTGGGCGGCGGGGATTATCAGGGCCAGAGCCTTGGGCAGCAGGAAACGCCCCATCGTGTCGACGACGCCGACGAGGATGGCGCCGAACAAGGCGCCCTTGATCGAGCCGATGCCACCGATGACGATGACCACGAAAGCAAGGATCAGCGCCGGCTCGCCCATGCCGACCTGCACCGACTGCAATGCACCGACGAGCGCGCCGGCAAGGCCGGCCAGCGCAGCGCCAAGTGCGAAGACGACGGTGTAAAGGGTGCGGATATCGACGCCGAGTGCGGCGATCATCTCGCGGTCGGACTCGCCGGCGCGGATACGCATGCCGAGCCGCGTCCGCGAGATCAGCACATACAGGCCCAGTGCTACCACGACGCCGACGCCGATGATGGCGAGACGGTAGAGCTGGTACTGGCCGCCGCCGGGCAGGGGGACTGCGCCCTGAAGCAGCGGCGGAATGTCGAGATAGAGGGGGAACGAGCCGAACAGCCAGCGCGTACCTTCGGAGAAGATCAGGATCAGCGCGAATGTCGCCAGCACCTGGTCGAGATGGTCGCGGTCGTAGAGGCGGCGTATGACTGTCACTTCGATGATCGCGCCAGCCGCCGCAGCGGCAACGAGGCTTGCCGCCAGGCCGATCCAGAACGAGCCGGTGGCAGCCGCAACCGCAGCACATGCGAAGGCGCCGATCATGTAGAGCGATCCATGGGCGAGGTTGATCAGGCCCATGACGCCAAAGATCAGCGTCAGGCCGGCGGCCATGAGGAACAGCATCACCCCGAGCTGCAGCCCGTTGAGAAGTTGCTCGAGGAGCAGTGCTATGGACAAGGGGACGCTTTCGCTGGGCTGGGTGTCTGTTTGGTGGGATAGGGCAAACGCGCCCGCGACTATGTCATCGCTGGCGATGTCGACCCCCACTCCGGGGCCTTCGGGCCACCTCTCCCCCGTTCGACGGGGAAGAGGAAGTCCGGCGGCGTTCTGGCTCTTTTCCTCCCCCTTTTGAGGGGGAGAGGTGCCGAGCGCAGCGAGGCGGAGTGGGGGTCGGGCGCTCCGTACAAGGCCGGTCTGCTACGACTAACCCCCTTGTCCATCCTACATCTTGCACTGGTCGGAGTAGGCGTCCTTGTGGTGCTCGAAGGCGGTGGCGACGATCTTGTTGGTCAGCACGTCGCCTTCCTTGATCACTTCACGCACGTAGATGTTCTGCACCGGGTGGTTGTTGGTGTTGAAGGTGAATTCGCCACGCACCGACTTGAAATCGGCGGCCTTGAGTGCTGCGCGGAAGGCATCCTTGTCCTTGACGCTGGCCTTGCCGAGCGCTGACAGGATCAGGTTTGCCGTATCCCAGCTCTGGGCGGCATAGACCGAGGGCAAGCGCTTGTATTCGGCCTGGAAGGCCTCGACGAACTGCTTGTTGGCCTCGTTGTCGAGATCCTTGGACCAGCTCGCCGAGTTCTTGACGCCGAGGGCTGCGTCTCCAACCGCCGGCAGGATGTCCTGGTCGAAGGAGAAGCCCGGGCCCATGACCGGAATGTTCACGCCCGACTGGGCGTACTGCTTCATGAACGAGATGCCCATGCCGCCGGGCAGGAAGAAGAACACAGAGTCGGCGCCGGAATCGCGGATCTGGGCGATCTCGGCGGCGTAGTCGGTCTGGCCGACCTGGGTGTAGACTTCGCCGGCCAACTCGCCCTTGTAATAGCGCTTGAAGCCGGTCAGCGAATCCTTGCCGGCGGGATAGTTGGGCGCGAGGATGAAGGTCTTCTTGTAGTCCTTGTTGGCGTACTGGCCCATCGCCTCGTGGAAATTGTCGTTCTGGTAGGCGACATTGAAATAGTTCTTGTTGCACTTGGCGCCGGCGAGCGCCGACGGGCCGGCATTGGGCGACAGGTAGATGACGTCCTGCGCCACGGCGTTCGGCACTACGGCCATTGCAAGGTTCGACCAGATGATGCCGGTCAAAAGGTCGACCTTGTCGCTCTGGATCATCTTCTCGGCGAGCTGAACGGCGATCTCGGGCTTCTGGGCATCGTCCTCGACGACGAGCTCGACATCCTTGTTGCCGGACTGCTTCATGGCCAGCACGAACGCGTCGCGCATGTCGACGCCGAGGCCCGCACCGCCGCCCGAAAGCGTTGTGATGACGCCGATCTTCACCGGTTCGGCATAGGCCAGGCCGGATGCTGCCAACGAAAGGCCGAAAACTCCGGCTGCAATGATTTTCTTCATTAGGTTACTCCTCCCAAGTGTTCCCGATTATTTGATTTGAAGTCCTAGAGCCGGGTGCGAACTTTCCAGAGTTCGGGAAACAGTTCAACCTCCAGCATCTTCTTCAGATACGAGGCGCCAGACGTGCCGCCGGTGCCGCGTTTCATACCGATGATACGCTCGACCGTGGTGACATGGTTGAAGCGCCAGCGCCGGAAGTAATCCTCGAAATCGACAAGCTTCTCGGCCAGCTCGTAGAACATCCAGTAGCGTTGCGGATCGCGATATATCGCCTGCCAGGCGACGAGCACTTCTTCGCTTTCGCTGCGCGTTTCGCGCCAGTCGGTGCGCTTGCCGTCGGCGCCGATATCAAAGCCGTTGCGGCCAAGCAGCAGGATTGCCTCGTCATAGAGCGAAGGCTGGGCGAGAACCGCCTCGAGCTTTTCGCTGAGTTCGGGCTGGTGGGCGTGCGGGCGCAACATGGCTGTGTTGCGGTTGCCGGCCATGAACTCGATGGCTCGATACTGCCAGGACTGGAAACCCGAGGACTGGCCGAGCGAGTCGCGAAATTCGGTGTATTCGCTCGGCGTCATCGTCCTGAGCACATCCCAGGCGCTGTTGAGCTGCTCGAAGATGCGCGACACGCGGGTCAGCATCTTGAACGAGGGCTCAAGCTTGTCGGCACGGATCGAGCGGATCGCCGAGCCGATCTCGTGCAAAGCGAGCTTCATCCACAGCTCCGACGTCTGATGCTGGATGATGAACAGCATCTCGTCATGGGCGGTCGACAGCGGCGCCTGAGCGTCGAGGATCTTTTCGAGATGCAGATAATCGCTGTAGGACATGCGGTCCTTGAACGACATCTGCGCGCCCTCGACGGAGGGATCGTAAGGCTTGCTCAATTCATCTTCTCCGCACGCAACCGGAAGCGCTGGATCTTGCCGGTCTGGGTCTTGGGCAGGGCGTCGATGAATTTCACCGAGCGCGGGTATTTGTAAGGCGCGATCGTCGCCTTGACGTGATCCTGAAGGCGTTTGACGGTCGCGGCGTCGGCTGCCACGCCGGCAACCAGCACGACATAGGCCTCGACGATCTGGCCGCGTTCGCCGTCGGCCGCGCCGATGACGGCGCATTCGGCGACTTCGGGGTGCGAGAACAGGGCGGCTTCAACCTCGGGACCGGCGATGTTGTAGCCGGCGCTGACGATCATGTCGTCGGAACGCGCGGCGAAGTGGAAGAAGCCGTCGGTGTCCTGGATGAAGGCATCGCCGGTCAGGTTCCAGCCGTCGCGGACATATTCGAGCTGCCTGTCATCGGACATGTAGCGGCAGCCGGTCGGGCCGCGGACGGCGAGCTTGCCGACCGTGCCGCGCGACACCTCGTTCATGTCGCCGTCGACGACCCGCGCTTCATAGCCGCCGACCGGCTTGCCGGTGGAGGCGGGTTTCATGTCCTCGAAGCGGTTGGAGATGAAGATATGCAGCATCTCTGTGGCGCCGATGCCGTCGAGGATCGGCTTGCCCGTCTTGGCCAGCCATTCCTCGAACACCGGTCCGGGCAAGGTCTCGCCGGCAGAGACCGCGACGCGCAGCGACGACAGGTCGGCACCTTCGTCCATGGCCTTCAGCATGGCGCGATAAGCGGTCGGCGCGGTGAACGAGATCGTCGCCTTGTAGGTCTCGATGATGTGGATCATGTTCGGCGGCGTCGCCTGCTCGAGCAGGGTCGCGGCCGCACCGAAGCGCAATGGGAAAATGGCCAGGCCGCCAAGACCGAAGGTGAATGCCAGAGGCGGCGAGCCGACGAAGACGTCGTCGGAGGTGACAGAAAGCACCTCCTTGGCATAGGCGTCGGCGATAATCAGCAGGTCGCGATGGAAATGCATCGTCGCCTTCGGCACGCCCGTGGTGCCCGAGGTGAAGCCGAGCAGGGCGACGTCGTCGCGGCCGGTCTTGACCGCTTCGAAGATGACGGATTTGTCGAGCGCGACCCGGTCGAGTTCGGCGTCATGGTTGGCGGTGCCGTCGAAGCCGATCACCTTGGTCAGGAAGGCGCTATCCTTTGCGCAGGCGATCATCTCGTCCATCAGGCGCGTGTCGCAAAGCGCTAAGGTAATCTCTGCCTTGTCGACGATCTTGGCGAGCTCACCGGCGCGCAGCATCGGCATGGTGTTGACGACGACAGCACCTGCCTTGGTCGCGGCCAGCCAGCAGGCGACCATGGCCGGGTTGTTGGCCGAGCGGATCAGCACCCGGTTGCCGGGCTTGACGCCGTAGTTCTCGACCAGCGCATGCGCCAGCCGGTTGGTCCAGTCGGACAGCTCCTTGTAGGTGCGGCGGCGGCCATTGCCAATCAGGGCGGTGTGGTCGCCGAGGCCTTTTTCGACCAGGCGATCGGTCAACTCTACACCGGCATTGAGGTATTCGGGGTAGTCGAAGCCGTCGAGCAGGAAGTCCGGCCACTGCTCCTGTGGCGGCAGGTTGTCGCGCGTGAAGGTGTCGATATGCGCTGACGGTCCAAGCATTCTGCGGCTGTCCCCTACCTGCTCATCGGCATGACGGAAGCGCCATGCGTGCGTTGGAATGCGGTACTTCGGGGAAGGCGCCGCGCCGCAAAGGGGCAGCCATTCGGCACAAGCCGCGGCACCCTTTCTGCGCGATCGTCATGCGATCGGCGTCTGGCACAGCGAGACCTCCCACGTTCTCGGCTGATAGCTGAGAATTGCACCGGACCAAAATTATTTCAAGCATAAAGTTTCTTACGCTGGCCCATTGACGTGATCCGGCACGCTGGCCATTGCTATGCACCTGAATTGCTGCCGCCTTGGAGGGATGCCCGCATGCTCGAACGCCGTATCGCCGATTGGGACAACGCCTACACCAATGGCGCCAACATCGCCGGCGGCGATCGTTGGCCGGCTGCCTGGGTGGAACCGTCGCAGTCGTTTCGCGACACCCTGTCGGCAGCTGAAAGGGCGCAGCTCGACATCGTCTATGGCGACAGGCCGCGTAACCGGCTCGACCTGTTCCTGCCTGAAGGCAAGCCGAAAGGCTTGGTCGTGTTCGTGCACGGCGGTTACTGGATGGCGCTCGACAAGAGCTATTGGTCGCATCTCGCCAAGGGCTCCATCGACAGCGGTTACGCGGTGGCGATGCCGTCCTACACCTTGTGCCCCGAAGTCAGGATTGGCGACATCGTGCGTGAAGTCGGCGCAGCGATCGACAAGGCAGCCGCGTTGGTCGAAGGCCCGATCATGCTGACCGGCCATTCCGCGGGCGGACACCTGGTGTCGCGCATGGTCGCGGCAGCTTCCCCGCTTGCGCCCGAAGTCCAGCATCGTATCCGTCATGTCGTCTCGCTCTCGGGCGTGCATGACCTCCGGCCGCTGATCAACACCGGCATGAACAAGACGCTCCACATCGACGAGGCCGAGGCGCTGGCCGAAAGCCCGGCGCTGCTGCGGCCGGTGGACAACGTCCGGATCACCTGCTGGGTCGGCGGTGGCGAGCGCGCCGAGTTCCTGCGCCAGAACGCATTGCTCGCCAATATCTGGACCGGTCTTGGTGCGGCGACGGCGACCGTGGTCGAGCCCGACCGGCATCATTTCAGTGTCATCGACGGACTTGCCGACAAGGACCATGCGCTGACAAGGACCTTGCTCGGCTGAACATACGCGGAGTGTGAGATCGTGGCGGCGATCAAAGCGCGCATCGGCGCGGTCTTTGTACCGGTACGGGAAGGCCGGCAGGGGTCTCGATCCCTTTGACGCGCCTGCCGGGCGCCACGCCCGGGCTGCCTTGCGCGTCGCCCTGCGGCAGAAGGCACGCCTGGCCGAGCATATCGGCGACGAAGCGCGCGTCTGAAGGATCGCAGCCTGGCAAGCAGGCTTCGAGCAGGCGGAGCCTGAGGTCGAGGACGATGATGGCCGGGTCACGCGGCCTGAGCTTTTGCTGCGCCCGGTGACTTTCAGTGGACGTTCCGGGCCTCGCCGAAAGAGCAACAAATCTCGGCCAAACTAAACTTGATATTTACAGTCATGTTTTATATGTTGCCATTGTGTCCGAGAAGGAAGGCCGCGACGGCCACCGTCGGCACGATGGGACTAGGTCGTGGCAACAGCTCTTTCGGCGATGAATGTCGGAACGCATGGGATCAGCAGGCTGGGCTTGCGCGCGACCAGTGCTGCGGTCGAGCTGACGCGGGCCGAACTTCATCAATTGGTCTGGTCGCGACCGATGACCGAGATCGCCGTCCAGCTTGGCGTGCGCGACCAGCAGATAGCGCAGGCCTGCGATCGCCACGACATCGCCCGCCCGCAGCCGGGGCATTGGCAGAAACTGCAATACGGCAAGGGCGTTGAGATCCGGCCGCTGTCGACCGAATCCTATGCTGCGGAAGAGCCGGTCGTCATCGCCGGCCGGGAGCCTTTTTCGCGGCCGGGCGATAACGAGCTTGCACCGGAGACCAGCAGGCCATGATGCATTTCAATCCCCTTAAGGATGCCGGCGAGCCGCAGGGCGACAACATACGACGCTATCGCGAGACGTTCGCCGAGGTCGAAGCGTTGGGCGCCCGGGTTCGTCGGGCAAGGCGGCAGGCTGATCTGAGCCTGAAGCGGGTTAACTCCGCGCCCGAACCCCACAGCGCCGGCAATGCCGTTTTCGCAGTTGAGCTCGAACGCCATCGTGCCGACCGCGAGACGATGTTCGAGGCGATGCGCAAGCTAGATGCCGCGCGTCAGGCGCTGCGGGCAATCGCATCGGATTTCGCCATGGATCAGGACAAGGCTGCCGCGGCAAATCTACGCCGCCCTGCCTGAGGCAGGGCCGGACCGTCCCGGGACAACATATCAGCTGGAGACTATCGAGTGTCAAAGATGGCCGAGATCGAGCGCCGCAGTGAAGAGGCGTCGGCGCATATCCGCGCAACGATCATGAACGAGTTTTGCGAAGTCATGCACAAGACGGGCCTGTCACCGATTGCGGTGATGCGCCTTGCCGCACAGGCGGTAGGCTCGATTTACCGCGAAGTGGCCGACGTTCATGCCTGCCCCGATGGTTGCCCATGCGGCTGGCGTCCACATGAAGCTTCCGACATCGAGGTGCTTGAAGCAGCACTGGCGGCTGCGTGCCGGCAACACCGCCGCAGCCACGATCTGCGTTTGATGCGGGTCATCGGCAGCGCCTGATCGGACAGCGGACAGTCTGCGTGGCGTTGCGCCTTTACCGGACTGTCTGCCTGAGGCCTGCCAGCGCCTCCTGCACGTCGACCCGTGCTTCGCTGGCTTCGGGCCAGACGGCATACACCGGATAGGTAAACTCTGGTGCGCCTTCGACGGTTTCCAGCTCGCCCGCAGCGATCAAGGGGGCAACCACGCCCTTGCGGAAATAGCCCATGCCGCCGGCGCGCAGGATATAGCTCAGGCCGAGTGGACCGAGGCCGACAACTAGGCCTGGCTCGCCGAACGCCGTCGAACTGGCATCGTGCTGGGCGGCAAACAATGGCCCCCACTCGACATAGACATAGGTGTCGGCCTCCGGTCTGCCGTTGCCGGGCAAGGTCCTGACCAGGACGAGTTGCTCTTCCTGAAGTATCTCGACCTTGAAGCCGGGCAGCAATTTCGGCGCATAGAGTACCGCGATATCGAGCACGCCGTTCCTGAGCTGATCGAGCAACTGGTCCGGCACACCGACATGGGCGTGAACGGCGATCTCCGGCCTGGTCTTCTTCATCCACACCAGCCAATCGAGCAGCAGCGGGTTCCACAAGCTGAGCTCGCCGCCCAGCGCAACCACGCTTGTCCGCCCGGATGGGATGGCCAACTGGTAGCGGGCGCGTTCCCAGATCTGGACGAAGGACTGGGCGAAGCGCTCGAACTCGCGGCCGGCCGGGGTCAGTTGTGCCCCGTTGCGGTTGCGCACGAACAGCTGACGGCCCAGTTCATCCTCCAGCGTGCGGATCCGGGCGCTGACGGTCGTCTGGGTGACATGAAGGCGATCGGCCGCCCTGAGGAAGCTGCCGCAATGAACGATCTCGAGAAATGTGCGCGCGCGGTCGATATCCATGGGCGCATTAGTGCAAAATAATTGCATCAATGCAGCATTTAATTCCGTTTGCCTTCTGGATTGATGGAGCGCACCTTTTCCGCATCGATGATTGATCTCGCCGCCAAAACGGGACACGAAGATGATGTCTGACGAAAAAAGCATTCCTGCCGATACACGGGAATACGCCTCGCCACCTTGCTTCATGCATGAACTCGAACCGGGCTACCGGGGCGAAAAGGCTCCCATGGACGCGTGGGCCGATGTCGCGCGGTGGCGCAAGGCGGAGCGCGCGCGCCTGATAGACGAGCGGCTGCTTGCCGATCCCGAGGAGCGCAAGGCTCGCTCCGAGCGCATCGCCGCCGAACTCGACCTGGCAATCGGCAAGGTCAGCGGACGCATTGTGAGTGTCTACTGGCCCTTCCGTGGCGAGCCGGATCTGCGCAACTGGGCTGTCCGCGTGATTGGGCGCGGCGGCCGGATCGCCTTGCCCGTCGTCATCAAGAAGGCCTGGCCGCTCGAATTCCGCGCCTGGTCGCCGGGCGATCCGCTGGAGCGGGGCGTCTGGAACATCCTCGTCCCCGCCAATGGGCCGGCGATCCTGCCCGATGTCGTCATCGCGCCCGTCGTCGGCTTCGACGATGCGAACTATCGGCTCGGCTATGGCGGCGGCTTCTTCGACCGCACGCTCGCCGCCATGCCCAAGCGTCCACTCGTCGTCGGCGTCGGCTACACCCGTAGCCGCATCGCCACGATCTATCCGCAGCCGCACGACATCCCGATGGACGTCATCGTCACTGACGAATGAGCGCTGGCTAATAGGTCGCAGCATGCCACTCTTGTCGTCAGGGGGCCTGCTGCTAGGCTTTGACCATGCGATGCCGGACAGCAGTGCGACACGCATCGCAATCGGGAGGAGGTCGCTTGTCGTGAACGAAGCTGTGCAGCCAAAGGGGCGTTCGCTCTATCTCGAGCTGGGAGGCGAAGAAGCCGTCCGCCGGCTGGTCGAGATCTTCTACGATATCGTCGAGCAGGACGAGGCCGCGGCCGAACTGCACCTCTTGCACCGCAGGGGCCATGGCGTCGCCCATTCGCGCGAGGAACAGTTCAACTATCTCTCAGGCTTTTTCGGCGGTCCGAGCTATTACGTTCAGAAGCACGGGCATTCGCGGCTGAAGGAAATCCACGCGCATGTGGCGATCGGCCCGGAACTGCGCGATCTCTGGCTGACATGCATGCGACAGGCGGTGGAGAAGGCCGGCCTGTCCGAGCACCTGCAGGCCTTGGTGATGCGCCACTTTACCTTTGCCGCCGAGATGACAAGAAACAGGGATTGATCGGCCCAGCCTGTCTCCAGCCGCAGCAGCGGCGAGAGACAGGCGTTTCGGCCTTAGTGGTAGGGCTGCATCGAGCCCGGCGCAGGCTCGCCGCGCATGTTGACGACCGGCTCGCCTTGCGACGTCGGGGCCGCCAGGCCGGTAGCCACGACAGATACCTTGAACTGGCCCTGGAGCGAGTTGTCGAAGATCGCGCCGACGATGATGTCGGCTTCGTCGCCGACCTCCTCGCGGATGCGGGTGGCGGCTTCGTCGACCTCGAACAGCGTCATGTCCATGCCGCCCGATATCGAGATCAGCACGCCCCTGGCGCCCTTGATCGAATTTTCGTCGATGAGTGGGTTGGCAATCGATGCTTCGGCCGCCTTGCTGGCGCGGTTTTCGCCGCTGCCGACGCCCGTACCCATCATGGCGCGACCCATGTCACGCATCACCGTCTTCACGTCGGCGAAGTCGAGATTGATCAGGCCTTCCTTGACGATCAGGTTGGTGATGCAGCTGACGCCGGAATAAAGCACCTTATCGGCGATACCAAACGCATCCTCGAAGGTGGTCTTGGCGTTGGCGATGCGAAACAGGTTCTGGTTCGGAATGACGATGACCGTGTCGGCAGCCTGGCGCAAAAGCTCGATGCCTTGCTCGGCCATCTGCATGCGCCGCTTGCCTTCGAAGGTGAAGGGCTTGGTGACGATCGCAACGGTCAGGATGCCGGCCGCGCGCGCTGCCCGTGCGATCACAGGTGCGGCGCCCGTTCCAGTGCCGCCGCCCATGCCGGCGGTCACGAAGCACATATGCGTGCCGGAGAGCTGATCCATGATCTCGTGGATTGATTCCTCGGCGGCGGCCTGACCGACCTCCGGCAGGGAGCCGGCACCGAGGCCTTCAGTCACTACGGCACCGAGCTGAACCAGCTTCGAGGCCTTGGACATGGTCAGCGCCTGGGCGTCGGTGTTGGCAACGATGAACTCAGTGCCCTCGAGACCTTCGGCAATCATGTTGTTGACGGCATTGCCGCCGCCGCCGCCGACACCGATAACGGTCAGCTTCGGCCTCATTTCCGAGATCTCAGGTTTCTTGGAAGTGTTCATGGTTCCGTTTCCTGCGCAGCGCCCCTGCCCGAATCGGACCGGCTCAGGGAATCAGATTGATCGGGAGGCTGCAAGGAATAGCCTGCCGATTGCGGTTTTTAACCGGCAAGTTCAGGCTTTTGCACGTGTAAGTGACGGGCTGGGCGTTCGATCCGATCTACGGCCGCGACTGGCGCGGCCGGACAGGCTCGGCTGTCTTGGTCAGAATGATCTTGCCGCCTCTTCGATCAGGGCGACGATCTCATGGGGATACGAAGCCAGCGAGGCGTGGCTGGCGTCGAGCGTGAGGGTCTTGCGCGTCTTGATGCGGTCGGCCATCCACTGCTCTGTTTCAGGCGGGATCATGTTGTCGCGGCTCGAGACCTGATACCAGCTCGGCTTGCTATGCCAGGCAGCGGGCCGGCCTTGTCCTAGAAGCAACGCGCAGCGATCGGCTTTTGCGTCACCGCCATCACCAGGGACTCGCTTTCATCCAGGTCCTGGCTGAAGCTCTGGCGGAACGTGTCCTGAGCGAGCCAGAGGAAGCCTTCCTTGTCGGGGCGGATGCTGGCGCCGCCGGAAGGCGGCCCACGGCGGGCAAAGATGCTGCCGAGGCTGTTGCCTTCCTCGGGCGCGAAGGCGGCGATGTAGACCAGTCCGACGACGTTCATGGCCGGCACCTGATATGACCGCACCGCCATAGCAGTGGCCGACCAGCAGCGTCGGTCCGTCCTGGACGGCGGCAAGTTTCGAGGTGCGATCGATACCGTCGGCAAGCGAAGTTAGCTTAATGCACTCTGCCTGTTCCTTCTCGGCAGCCTAGTGGAAGCTTGGAGCTTTGTGCACGCTTTTGATCGGGCTGATGGCAAGCGGAATAGGTACCGCCATTAGCCCGATACTGGTTGAGGAACCCTGGAACGTGGACACCGGCGCCGCGCAACCCACATTTGCATTCGCGGGTTGCGCGGTGGTCTCCTTGGTAGTCGTCGCTAACCTTGTCCCACACCTACGTCGACAAGGCATCTGCGATGGCCTTGCCGCAGGTGACCGTATCGGCTTGGCCGCCAAGATCGCGGGTACGTAGCGTCTCGTTCGACAGCACTTCCTCGATAGCCCTGACGATGGCGCTGGACGCCTGGTGGTGGCCGAGATGTTCGAGCATCATCGCGCCGGTCCAGATCTGGCCGACCGGATTGGCAATGCCTTTGCCGGCGATGTCCGGTGCCGAGCCATGCACGGGCTCGAACAGCGACGGAAATTTCCGCTCCGGGTTGATGTTGCCTGACGGGGCGATACCGATCGTCCCGGTGCAGGCGGGGCCGAGGTCCGACAGTATGTCGCCGAACAGGTTCGAAGCAACGACCACATCGAAGCGATCAGGATTGAGCACGAACTGCGCGGCGAGAATATCGATGTGATACTTGTCCCAGCGCACCTCGGGATAGCGCTTCGCCATCTCTTCGACGCGTTCGTCCCAATAGGGCATGGTGATCGAGATGCCATTCGACTTGGTCGCGGAGGTCAGGTGGCGAGCGCCGCGCCGATTGGCCAGTTCGAAAGCGTAGCGCAATATCCGGTCGACGCCGACGCGGCTCATCACCGTCTCCTGAATCACGACCTCGCGCTCGGTGCCGGGATACATTCGGCCGCCGATCGACGAATACTCGCCCTCTGTATTCTCGCGCACGATGTAAAAATCTATGTCGCCAGGCTTCCGGCCCGCCAACGGCGATCGCACGCCAGGCATCAGTCTCACTGGACGCAGGTTCACGTACTGGTCGAACTCGCGCCTGAACTGCAGCAGCGATCCCCAAAGCGAGACGTGGTCCGGCACCGTGTCCGGCCAGCCGACGGCGCCGAAGAAAATGGCGTCGTGGCCACCGACCTGCGCCTTCCAGTCCTCTGGCAACATCGTTCCGTGCCTGAGGTAGTAGTCGCAGGAGGCGAAGTCGAAGACGTCGAAACCGATATCAATCTTGAACTTGGCTGCTGTCGCCTCGAGTACGCGCAGGCCCTCAGGCACGACCTCCTTGCCGATGCCGTCGCCGGCGATCACTGCGATTCTCAGGGTTTTGTTGCTCATGGACGTCGCTCCTAGTGGAGGATCTGGCTGAGGAACAGCTTGGTGCGCTCGTGGCGCGGATGGTCGAAGAACTCGCCCGGCGTGTTCTCCTCGACGATCTGGCCCTGATCCATGAAGATGACGCGGTTGGCGACCTTGCGGGCGAAGCCCATCTCATGGGTCACGCACAGCATGGTCATGCCCTCTTCGGCGAGGCCGACCATGGTCTCCAGCACTTCCTTGATCATTTCCGGATCGAGCGCCGAGGTCGGCTCGTCGAACAGCATGATGCGCGGGTTCATGCACAGCGAACGGGCGATCGCCACGCGCTGCTGCTGGCCGCCCGACAGCTGGCCCGGATATTTGTTGGCCTGCTCGGGGATCTTGACGCGACGCAGGAAATGCATCGCCTGCTCCTCGGCCTGCTTCTTCGGCGTCTTGCGCACCCAGATCGGCGCCAGCGTGCAGTTCTCCAGGATCGTCAGATGCGGGAACAGGTTGAAGTGCTGGAACACCATGCCGACTTCGCGGCGGACCTCGTCGATCTTCTTGAGATCGTTGGTCAGTTCCTTGCCGTCGACGATGATCTTGCCCTTCTGGTGCTCTTCCAGCCGGTTGATGCAGCGGATCATTGTCGACTTGCCCGAACCGGACGGACCGCAGATGACGATGCGCTCGCCGCGCATGACCCTGAGATTGATGTCCTTGAGCACGTTGAACTCGCCATACCACTTGTGCATGCCGACAATGTCGATCGCCACGTCGGTATCGGAGATGTGCATCTTCGCCCGATCGACCTTGAGATCGTCGGCTCTCACCCTATTTTCCGCAGCCATTTGAACCTCCTCGATATTCTCTTGGCCCACTCCAGCGCAGCACGGCTGCACCGGAGTGGACGGCTTTTGCGAACAACAGTCCCTGCTGCTAGTAGGGTGGCTGTCCGGCAGCGATCCAATCGATGGCGTC
The DNA here is from genome assembly GCF_900445235.1 of Aminobacter aminovorans. Lineage (NCBI taxonomy): Bacteria > Pseudomonadati > Pseudomonadota > Alphaproteobacteria > Hyphomicrobiales > Phyllobacteriaceae > Aminobacter > Aminobacter aminovorans. The sequence continues at coordinate 161,551 of NZ_UFSM01000004.1, forward strand.
ATTCAGAGTGCGCTCGAAGGCCTCCACCATGTCTTCGATCTGACTTTCGGTGATGATCAGCGGCGGGCAGAAGGCGAGCGTGTCCAGGATGTTGCGGACGATCAGGCCATGATGATGGGCTCTAGCGAAGACATAGGCGCCGATCTTGCCTGGCACGTCAAAGCGAGCCTTGGTAGCCTTGTCGGCTACCAGTTCGACGCCAGCGATCAAGCCAGCGCCCCGCACCTCCCCGACCAGCGGATGCGAGGCAAGCTTGGCCAGGCGCGCCTGCAGAATCTTGCCCATGGCGGCGGCATTATCGACAAGCTTGCGCTCCTCGATGATGGCGAGATTTTCGAGCGCGACGGCCGTCGCGACAGGATGCCCGGTAGCGGTATAGCCATGGCCAAAGGTGCCAATCTTGCCGCTGTTGTCGGCCACCGCCTTGAAGATGGCGTCCGAGATCATGACGGCGGCCAGAGGTTGGTAGGACGAGGTGATCTGCTTGGATAGGCTCATCAGGTCGGGTTTGATGCCGTAATAGTCGGAGCCGAAGGTCGTGCCGAGGCGGCCGAAACCAGTGATCACTTCGTCGGCGACGACGAGGATGTCGTTGCGACGGCAAATCTCCTGCACCATCTGCCAGTAGCCCTCGGGTGCCGGGATGACGCCGCCCGCCGACATCAGCGGCTCACCGATGAAGGCGGCGATGGTGTCGGCACCTTCTTCGGCAATCACAGCTTCCAGTTCGGCGGCTAGGCGGTCGACGAATTGCGCTTCGGTCTCGCCCGGTTTTCCGAAGCGCCAGAAATGCGGGCAGGTTAGGTGACGGACCGGGATTGCCGGCAGGTCGAAATCACGATGGTTGTTGGGCAGGCCGGTTAGGCTGGCGGCGGCAACGGTGACGCCATGATAGCCTTGGGTGCGCGCCAGGAACTTCTTCTTCGCGGGGCGGCCGAGCGCGTTGTTATAGTACCAGACCAGTTTGACGACGGTGTCGTTGGCTTCCGAGCCCGAATTGGTAAAGAAGACGTGCGATAGGCCTTCGGGTGCCATTTCGGCCAACTTTTCGGCGAGCGCGATCGAGGGCAAGTGCGACTTGTGGGCGAAGGTGTGGTAGTAGGGCAGTTTGTCCATCTGCTTCGTGGCCGCCTCCACCAGGCGCTTTTCGCCGAAGCCGACCGCAACGCTCCATAGGCCGGCAAGGCCCTCGATATAGCGATTGCCCTGATCGTCGAAGACATAGATGCCCTCGCCGCGATCGATCACGATCGGGCCGATCTCGGCATGGCGGACGGCGTTGGTGTAGGGGTGGAGCTGGTGGGCGATATCGCGGGTGGCGGTGGAATTCGGTCTAGACATGAAGTTGCCTCCGGTTGTTTTCGGCCCTGGGCGACTTGCCGAAGGGCGCACGCTTAGGTCGCCGCACTTCGTGCCGAAGGGCGGTCGGGTTGTTGAACTTTTATGGATTGCCCCGGTGGGGCAGTCAGGCGAGCGGCGTTCTCAGGGTTCGTCGCCTGTGTTTGCCAGAATGCCGAAGCAGCCGACGATGTCCTTCAGGACTGCCGCCCTAGCGGTCGCGCCGTCATGCGCGGCAATCGCATGAAGTGCTTCTTCGTGTGGCGGGATCGCCTCCTTGAGGCGGCCCGGCTGCGCCTTGGCCATGCGAACCGACGGACCCATGCGCAGCCAAAGCGGCTCGATCATGTCGAACAGGATCGGAGAGTTCGCCATCCGTGCGATCTCGAGATGGAACCGCGCATTTGCACGCAGGAACAGGCTTGCGTCGTTGTTGTTCGCTGCCTTGGCCAGGGCGTTGAAGTGGTTGGTCAGCGGCGTCATCGTTTCGGGCGTGGAATGCTGAGCGGCGCGCTCGGCGGATAGCCCTTCGAGCGCCACGCGTATGTCACGAATCTCCGCCAGCTCGCCGGGAGTCAGGTTGGGCACATAGAAGGTGCGCTCCAGTCTTAGCGCCCCGATGCTCTCCAGCTTCTGCAGCGCGTCGCGCACCGGCACCGGGCTGGTGCCCAGCGTGGCCGACAGCTTGCGCAGGACCAGCCTGTCACCAGGGCGGAACTCGCCGGTGATCAATTTCTCCTTGAGCTGCCTGTAGATCTGCTCGTTCAGCGTATCCTGAACGAGAGACTTGTAGACCTGCCTGCGTTCATCGAGCATTGGGCGTTCCTGCTGAAGACATGAGCCGGTTACCTGCGTTCATTGGCGAATTCCTGCTCGAGCCGTCGAGAATGGAGCGACAGGATATAGCAGAACACGAAGAAGGCGAGACCGACGGCTATATATGCTTCACGGTAAAAGCCCATCCAGGTGCCGTCTGCAATAGCTCCGCGCGCACCACCCAGAACATCTATCAGGCCGATGACGCTGATCAGCGTGGTGTCCTTGATGGACTCGATGAAGGTGTTGATGATCGCCGGCAGGGCAATGCGGAACGCCTGGGGCAGCACCACCAGCCGCGACACGAGCCCATCCGGCAGGCCGAGACTCTGGGCGGCTTCGGTCTGTCCCCTCGGCACGGCCTCGAGCCCGGAGCGGATCGCTTCTGCCAGATAGGCCGCCTGGAACAGGATCAGGGCGATCTGTGCGCGCAGGATCGTATCGATCATGCTGCCGCCCGGCAGGAGCAGGGGCAGCATGGTAGAAGCGACGAACAGGACCGCCAGCAACGGCAGCCCGCGCATGACCTCGACATAGGCATCGCAGAAGCGTTTCACGACCTTGCTCTTCGAGCGTCGCCCGAGGGCGAGCAGCACCGAAAGTGGCAGTGCCAGCACGATGCCGAAGGCCGAGAGGCCGACCGTCAGTGGCAAACCGCCCCATCGGCTGCTTGAGACCGGGGTCAGGCCGAACGCGCCGCCTGCCATCAGCACCAAACTCACTATCATGACCGCGATCCAGGCCAACAACAGCGCCGGTTTCCACAGTTGCCGGAAGCCACTGGCAATCAGCACCGCAAGAACAAGGGCAACGGCGAGCGCTGGCCGCCAGTACTCGCCGGCCGGATAGCTGCCGAATAGGATGATGTGGTAGCGCTCGGTTAGCATCGCCCAGCAGGCGCCGCCGGCAGCGCGGCATTCGTCGGGCGTCGCTGTGCCGAAGGTGGCGTCCAGAACTGCCCAGCGCAACAGGGCAAGCAGCACATAGCCGAGCAGCAGCGCCCCGAGCACGGTGACGACCGCGTGCGGCCATGGCTTGAAGTAGGGGCTTAGACGGCTCTTGATGGTCAGGCGATCACGGGTAACCGTGGCGACGGCGATATCACTCATAGCTTCACCAGTTGGGCGCGCCGTTCCAGCCGGCGTATGACGACCGAGGTCACTAGGCTGAGCGACAGGTAGATCAGGAGATAGATAGACACTGTCTCGATGGCCCGACCGGTTTGGTTGAGGGCGGTGTTGCCGACAGACACCAGATCGGGATAACCGATCAGTACCGCCAGTGTCGTGTTCTTGATCAGGTTGAGATACTGGTTGGCCAGCGGCGGCAGCATCAGCCGCAGCGCCTGCGGCGCCAGCACCAGCCAGAGCGTCAGGAAGGACCCCAACCCCAGCGAAGCCGCTGCCTCAGACTGCCCTTTTGGCAGAGCGGCAAGACTGCCGCGGACGATCTCGGCGATGAAGCCGGAGGTATAGAAAGCTAGGCCGAAGAGCATCGCCAGATATTCGGGCGTCACGCTCCATCCACCGCGGAAGTTGAAGCCGACGAGCGCGGGGCGGTCCAGCGTTGTCATCGCGATGGCCCAGAAACACAGGGCGATGAAGGCCGCGCCGCAGCCGGCCAAGCCGAGCTTGCCGAGGGCGGGGAAGACGCCAGTCTCGTTCCTGTTGCGCAGTGCGAGATGCCAAACGGCCCACGAGGCAACGACGAGCGTCAGGGCTGCAGCAGCCAGAGCCGTTCCGTCGGCGAAGACGGGCAGCGGTATGTAGAGGCCGCGACTTGAGAGCATGACGCCATCCAGCGGCGCCCAGGCCTGGCGCGGTCCCGGCAGGGCGCGAACGGCGGTCGCACAGACCACAAGGATCAGCAACAGCGGCACGTTGCGGGTGAATTCGACATAGGCCTTTGCAAGGCGCGTAAGCAAGGGGTGGCCGACCCGGGCCGTCAGGCCGATGAGCACGCCGAATACGGTTGCCAGAACGATGCTGGCGAGCGCCAGTCTGATGGTGTTGAGCAGTCCGGCCGTCAGCGCGCGCAGATAGGTGTCGCCGGAGCTGTAGGCGATGATCGACTCGCCGATTGGGAACGACGTCGCTTCGCGCAGGAAGCCGAAGTCGATCACGATGCCCTTGGTGGCCAGATTGGCAGAGAAGTTGTAGGACAGCCACGCCGCGATGGCGGTGGCTGCCACAACAAACGTCACACCATGGAGACGTTCCCGGCTGATCATCTCAGCGGCGCCGCAAACATGAGGCCGCCCTTGGTCCACAGGTCGTTTAGACCCCGGTCGAGCTTCATCGGCGATGCCTTGCCGAGATTGCGCTCGAAGCTTTCACCGTAGTTGCCGACCGCCGAGACGATCTTGACCACCCAGTCTTCCGACAGGCCGAGGTCCTTACCGTTGCCCGGCTTGGCGCCCAGCAACTGCTGGATTTCCGGATCCGTCGACTTGGCGGCCATTTCAGCGACATTCGCCTGGGTGACGCCGAGGCGCTCGGTCTCAATCAGCGCGGCCATCACCCAACGGGCGACCACGAAGAGTTCCTCGTCATCGCCATAGACGGACGGCGCATAGGGTTCGAGCGTCAGGAAGTTCGGGAAGATGACGTAGTCGTCGACATTGCCATGGGCGACGCGCGAGCCGGCGAGATTGCCATAGTTGCCGCCGAAGGCGTCGCACCGACCGCCGAAGAAGGCGGCGTCGAGCTGCTCCCAGGTACCGAGCACCAGCGGGGTGTATTTGAGGCCGCGCGACTTGAAGAAGTTCTCAGTGTTCACCTCGAAGGTGGAGCCCTGCAGGATGCAGACAGTGCGTCGGCCAGTTGATCGGGGCTTTCTATGCCGAGCGACTTGGGTACCATGAAGGTGTAGCCGTCGAAGTAATTCGGGAAGGTGAAGCGGGCCTTTTGTGCGCCCTCGCGATTGAGCGTGGTCGTCGTGTCATGGGCCAGCACGTCGATCTCTCCCGAAGCCAGCAGCACGAAACGCTCGGAATAGGAGGTCTGGCGGTAGGTGACCTTGCTGGCATCGCCGAGGATCGCGGCAGCCATAGCCTTGCAGTAGTCGACATCGATGCCGGCGAGCTCACCATTCGCGGCAGGTGCCGAGAAACCCGGGACGGCCTGGCCGACGCCGCAGGTCAGGTTGCCCTTCTGCTTGATATTGTCGAGAACCTTGCCGGCCTGCGCCTCGATTGGTGCAAACACGGCACCAGCCATGGCGAGCGCCGTCAGGCACCCCAGGGCATGGCCCTGAACCCTCCTGGAAAACGTCATTTCATTCCCTCTCTTGTGTTGTATGACGATGGTGGTTTCTTGCAGCCAGCCGTGCCTTCGGCTGGCCAAAAGCCTAGGAGGCCGTCCGACGCGGGTTCTGCGTCAGGCAGACATATTTGAGGTTCAGGAATTCATCGATTCCGTAACTGGAGCCCTCGCGACCGACGCCGGATTCCTTGATGCCGCCGAATGGTGCCACCTCGTTCGAGATCAGGCCCTCATTGACGCCGACCATGCCAGTTTCCAGCGCCTCGGTGACGCGCCACATGCGATCCAGGTCGCGGGTGAAGATATAGGCCGCGAGGCCCGCCGAGGTGGCGTTGGCGGCCGCAACCACCTCGTCCTCGTCGGTGAACCGGAACACCGGCGCCACTGGCCCAAACGTCTCTTCCTGCGTGAACAGCATGGTGTCGTTCACCTCGGTCAGGATCGTCGGTTCGAAGAAGGTGCCGCCGAGCCCGTGGGGCTTGCCGCCAGTGGCAACCTTGCCGCCCTTGGCGACTGCATCGGCGATATGGCTCTCGACCTTCGTCAGCGCCGCCGGATTGATGAGCGGTCCCTGCTCGACACCATCTTCGAAACCGTTGCCGACCTTGAGCGCCTCGACCGCGGCCTTGAAGCGCGCCACGAAGGCACCATGGATTGCGTCCTCGACGTAAATCCGGTTGGCGCAGATGCAGGTCTGGCCGGTGTTCCGGAACTTCGAGGCCATGACGTTCTGAACGGCGACGTCGAGGTCCGCATCGGCGAAGACGATGACCGGCGCATTGCCGCCGAGTTCCATCGAGACCTTCTTCACCGTGCTGGCCGACTGCTGCATCAGAAGCTTGCCGACGCGCGTCGAGCCAGTGAAGCTCACCTTGCGCACAGTTGGATTGCCGGTCATCTCACCGCCGATCGTTTGAGCGTCGCCGGTGATGATATTGAGCACGCCGGCGGGAACCCCCGCGCGGTCCGCAAGCTCGGCCAGCGCCAGCGCGGAATAGGGCGTGAACTCGGACGGCTTGACCACAACAGTACAGCCAGCGGCTAGAGCCGGTGCGCATTTACGCGTGATCATCGCGCTCGGGAAATTCCAAGGGGTTACCGCGGCAACTACACCCACGGGCTGCTTTAGCACCATGATGCGCGACTGTGCCTTTGGTGCCGGGATGAGGTCGCCATAGACGCGCTTGGCCTCCTCGGCATACCACTCGACGAAGGATGCCGAATAGCGCACCTCGCCACGGCTTTCTGCAAGCGGTTTGCCCTGCTCCGCAGTCATGATGCGAGCCAGGTCCTCTGCATTATCGAGAATCAGCCCGAACCATCGGCGCAGCACTGCCGAACGTTCGCCCGCAGCCAGCGCCGCCCAGGCCTTGCGGGCACGGTCGGCGGCCTCGATGGCCCGACGGGTCTCTGCTGCTCCCATGTCGGGAATTGTTCCAAGAAGAGAACCGGTCGCCGGATCGGTCACTTTCTGCGTCGCCTTGCCGTCTGCATCGACCCATTGGCCGTCGACATAGGCCTGCTGCCGCAGCAGGGACGCGTCCGCCAAACGTCCAAGGAGGGAATGGATTGAATCTTGATGCAAGGTCATGCGCGAACCAGTCCTGAATTCCACAATATCTGAAAGCTGATGTTTGATATATCAAACGTCAAATTACAAAGAGTCAAGGGCAGTTCAAGCTGGATCAGTGGAATGGCCGCGGATTTGGGCCAGCCCGCAGGTGCCGGGCAAGCGTTCCGCCGCCCCCGGGGGCGCGCGGCGCTCTTCCGCAATCGCCTAAATGTCCGGCAACTGCGGCACGTCACTTAAGTGCGCAACACTTATGAAGGTTGCGGAGGCGCTCGCAGACTGCGAGCGTGCCCTCGACTGGTCCAGCCGTGAGGACCCAGCTTAACGAGCCCAAGGACTCGATAGGGGGTCCTACGGACCATGCTTAAGTTCCACTTGCGCTGGGCAGCCCGTCACAGGCATTGCTGGTGACTATAGGCATACATTATGCCTATATATGGAAATCAATGATGGATCCTGCGGCGTCATGACAGTCAACATCTGGTCACCCTCGATCTCGAAGGCCGACGGGCCGCTCTATCTGGCGATTGCCGATGCCCTCTCGGTTGACATTGCATCGGGCCGGCTGCCCGGGGGCTTTCGGCTGCCGCCGCAGCGGACGCTTGCCGCTCAGCTTGGCATCGACTTCACCACGGTGAGCCGTGCCTATGCCGAGGCGCGCAAGCGCGGCCTGGTCGAAGGTCGGGTCGGGCAGGGCACCTATGTCAGGATGCGTCGTCCGTCCGGTTCGTCGACCACGGTGACAGGCGTCGTCGACATGAGCATGAACCTGCCGCCACGCTTCGACGATCCCGAGTTGGCCGCGAGAATGTGGGACAGCATCGCCGAACTGCAGACCGGCGACGGCCTTGGCCTGTTGATGCGCTACCAGGAAGCAGGAGGTACATTGCGAGATCGCGCTGCCGGGGCCATGTGGCTGGCACCGCGGCTGGGCGATGTTGGGCCCGGCCGTTTGATGGTGTGTCCTGGGGCGCAAGGAGCCTTACTGGCGCTGCTGGGGGCGTTGGCTGCGCCGGGCGAGACGATCTGCGCCGAGGCGCTGACCTATCCCGGCTTGCTTGCCGTTGCCGAGCATCTGCGTATTGGCGTCACCGGGGTCGCGATGGATGGAGAAGGGCTGATCGCCGAAGCGTTCGAAGATGTCTGCCGCAAGCGCGCGCCGAAGCTGCTCTACTGCACGCCGACGCTGCACAATCCGACGACGACAACGCTGTCGCAGGCAAGGCGCGAGCGGATCGTGGCGATCGCGCGCCGGCACGATGTGCTGATCGTCGAAGACGATGCCTATGGCGCCTTGCCGGTCAATCCGGTGGCCACGTTTGCGACACTCGCGCCTGAAATCACCTACCACATTGCCGGGCTGGCAAAGTGCGTGGCGCCGGCCCTGCGCGTGGCCTATGTGGTGGTGCCGCAGGAGCGTACGGTTGTCCAGTTGGCGGGCGCTATCCGGGCGACGGCGGGCATGGCCTCGCCGCTCACTGCCGCTCTTGCAACGCGGTGGATCGAAACAGGGGTCGCCCAGTCCGTGCTTGCGGCAATCCGCGCCGAAACCAGGCAGCGGCAAGCGATCGCGTCGCAACTGCTGCCGCCCACCCTTGCGCAGGCAAATGCCGAAGGTTTCCACGTCTGGCTGAAGCTTTCTGAGGATTGGAACCGGAGCGACTTTGCCGCACGCCTGCGATCGGTCGGCATTGGCGTCGTCACCAGCGACGCGTTCTCGGTTTCCGGTCCTGCTCCCGAGGCGGTGCGCCTCGGTCTGGGTGCCGCGTCCAATCAGGCTTCGCTCGCTGCGAGTCTTAAGACGGTCGCCGACCTGCTTGTGCAGCAGTCGGCGATGTCGGCGATGGTGGTGTAGCTTCTCAGGGAGCGGTGACCGGGCGCGCCGGAATCGGGCCGGCAAAACGCTCGATCCGGTTCATGCCGAGGATTTCATGCAGCGGGGTCTCATCGCTCACCCGGCGAAACATGCCGGGCGACATCCAGCGCGCAAAGCCGTCGACATTGGGCGCGCCGCGACCTGAACGAACGTCGTCGATCCATAGCGTGCGCGTTTCGAGCGAGATGCGGGTCAAGCCGGTTGAGTTTGGCACGCCGGCATGGGCGTGCGCACTGGAAAACGCGATGATCTCACCCGGTGCTATGACCACTGGCGTTGCGTCGGCGACCTCAAGCTCCTCGGTCAGATGAGGTATCGCCGCGTCGGCATCGACAGCGTTGCGTCCGCCGGCCTTCGATCGCTCCAGCAGCGCGCCAAGGTCGAAGTCGGCGCTGGTGTTTGCGACTGGGCGATCCCAAAGCGAGGGGTAGATCGCAAATGTACGCCCCGCATCGATGTCGTAGACCGGCGCCCACCAGTTGGTCTGGGCATAGAGGTTTGAGCCCCAGGTGTCGCGGTGGAAGGCGATGGTGGCAGTGGTGCGGGCACGCGGCACGACGGCACCAGGGTCCTGGTGGGGCTGGAACCTGAGGTAGAGCGCGTCGCGGGCGAGCCCTTGCGCGTCCAGGCCGCAGGCCTCGAAAACATCGCGCCATAGCCGCCTGACCTCCGGCGACCGGGCGAAATCGCGCTGACGCTGGGCGAAACTCTCTGTCTGCTGGTCATGCGACAGGTGGCGATGGATCTCCACCGGCGCGAAGGGCGCGAACGCATCCTCCAGAAAGGCTTGGCTGTAGCTGACGAGATCGGTCATCGACGCAAGTGTGCCGAAACGAAGGATGTCGCCGGCATAGATCCGGTCATGAAGCACGCGCGGACCAAGCGCCTGGGTGACGTTGCTGTACATCGGATCGTTCCGCAATTCACACTGTGAGACCGGCAAAATTCATCAGCAAGCGAAAGAGGTAGGCCACAGCGCCCAGCCCCAGAACGCTGACTGCCCAGATGAGGATCAGCCAGCCGATCCGCTTCGACCACGATACCGGTGCCTGGGAGGGGGCCGCCATCAGTGGTATCCCTCGCCGGCCTTCACCTTGCCGCGGAACACGTAATAGGACCATGCCGTGTAGCCGAGGATGAAGGGGATGATGAACAGCGCGCCGACAAGCGTGAAGCCCATGCTCTGCGGCGGGGAAGCCGCTTCGCGGATGGTGATGTCAGGCGGGATGATGTTTGGCCACAGGCTGATGCCGAGCCCGCTATAGCCGAGGAACAGCACAAACAGTGCCAGGATGAACGGCCCGGCATGCGGTGCGCCCTGCAGGCTGCGCAGGATCAGCCATGTGGCGACCAGCACGAGAATGGGCACCGGGGAGAAGAACGCGATGTTGGGGAAGCTGAACCAGCGTTCGGCAATGTCGGGGTGGGCGAGCGGCGTCCACAGGCTGACAATGCCGATGACGGCCAGCAAGGCGAGCGTAATCGGGCGCGCCAGTGCGACCATGCGGTCATACAGCACGCCTTCGGTCTTGATGATCAGCCATGTGCTGCCCAGCAGTGCATAAGCGACGATCAACCCGAAGCCGGTGAACAGGCTGAATGGGGTGATCCAGTCGAGCGCATCCCCGACATAGGCGTTATTTTCGACCTTGAAGCCGTCGAGGAAGGCACCGAGCGACACACCCTGGAAAAAGGTGGCGACGTAGGAGCCGCCGGCAAAGGCCTTGTCCCAGAATGCCCTGTGATGCTGGTCGGCCTTGAAGCGGAACTCGAAGGCGACCCCGCGCCAGATCAGGCCAAGTAACATCAGTACCAGCGGCAGATAGAGCGCGCTGAGGATGACGGCATAGGCAAGCGGGAAGGCCGCCATCAGGGCAGCGCCGCCGAGCACAAGCCAGGTCTCGTTGCCGTCCCAGACCGGGGCGACGGTGTTGACCATGGTGTCGCGCTGCTCGCGATCGCGCACAAAGGGGAACAGGATGCCGATGCCGAGATCGAACCCGTCCATGATGACGTACATCATCAGGCCAAAGGCGATGATGACGGCCCAGACAACCGGAAGATCGATGCCCATCGGTTCAGCCTTTCCTGTCGGCGTGGGTCGGCGCGAACATGTCGACCTGTTCGTGGGCGGCCGATAGCGGACGCGCCGGTCGACCGCTGATGTCGTCCTCGCCCGGATCATGCTCGTCGACTTCGGGGCCCTTGCCGACCAGCTTGAGCATGTAGCTGGTGCCGATGCCGAAGACGATGAAATAGACCACGACGAAGACAATGAGGGTGGTGCTCATCGCCAGCACGGAATGGTTCGAGACGGCGTCCTTGGTGCGCATGACGCCGTAGACGATCCATGGCTGGCGGCCGATCTCGGTGGTGTACCAGCCGGCGAGGATGGCGATCACGCCGGCCGGCCCCATCAAGGTGGCGAAGCGTAGGAACAGCCTCTTTTCATAGAGTTGCTTGCGCCAGCGTAGCCAAAGACCCCAGGCGCCGAGCAGCAGCATCAGCATGCCTAGCCCGACCATGACCCGGAAGCTCCAGAACACGACGGTCGAGTTCGGACGGTCTTCCTTCGCGTATTCCTTGAGGCCGGGGAACTGGCCGTCCCAGCTGTGGGTCAGGATCAGGCTGCCAAGATTGGGAACCTTGATCGCGTAGAGCGTCTCTTCCTTCTCCATGTCGGGCCAGCCGAACAGGGTCAGCGGCACGGCCTCGCCAGGCTTGTTTTCCCAATGGCCTTCGAGTGCCGCGATCTTGGCGGGCTGGTGCTTCAGCGTGTTGAGACCGTGGAGGTCGCCGATCAGGATCTGTACCGGTGCGGAAATCAGAACCATCCACATCGCCATCGACATCATGGTGCGGACATGGCTGTTGTCGTTGCCGCGCAGCAGATGCCAGGCGCCCGACGCGCCAACGAACAAAGCGGTCGCCAGATAGGCAGCAACCGTCATGTGCGCCAGCCGGTAGGGGAATGACGGGTTGAAGATGATCTCGAACCAGTTCACCGGGATGACGACGCCATTGACGATCTCGAAGCCTTGCGGGGTCTGCATCCAGCTGTTGGAAGCGAGGATCCACGTCGCTGAAATCAGCGTGCCGACCGCAACCATGATGGTGGAGAAGAAATGCAAACCAGGGCCGACGCGGTTCCAGCCGAACAGCATGACGCCCAGGAAACCGGCCTCGAGGAAGAAGGCGGTGAGCACTTCATAGGCGAGCAGCGGCCCGGTGACCGAGCCAGCGAAAGAGGAGAAGTAACTCCAGTTGGTGCCGAACTGGTAGGCCATGACGAGGCCGGAGACGACGCCCATGGCGAAGTTGACGGCGAAGATCTTCGACCAGAAATGATAAAGATCGCGGTAGACGGTATCGCGCTTCCATAACCAGAGGCCTTCCAGCACCGCGAGGTAACTTGCGAGGCCGATGGTGATGGCGGGAAAGATGATGTGGAAGGAGATGGTAAAGCCGAACTGTATGCGGGCCAGTTCGAGTGCGGTTAGACCGAACATCAAGGACCTCTCTTGCATGTACAATCGGCTTGGGCGCGATTGCTGGTCGAAGCGTAATACTCGTCGATTGTCGTCAGGTATTGCTCACGCCTTGCAATAGACCCCCATCTTGATCTGCGCAGCGCGGAAAGTCGACGCACCCCGGGGGACATTTTGCCCCATGTGGCGGACCCGCGCAGGCGTCTTGTGGCGCGCCCATTATCCATACAATAAGTCCATACATCCATAGATTGACCGGAATGTATGTGAATTATATGTATATTGCGCCTTGCCGGCAAGGGTGAAGCGCCCTATGTGGGGCGTAGGGCACGCTGTGGCGTTGCCCGCGTGTTTGCGACCCGCAAAGAGGAGACGCGCATGTCGCGGTCCAGATATACGGCGGAGGGATTTACCCCCACCGACAACCCGATGAAGACGGGCATCCAGGGGCTCTGCCCGCGCTGCCAGATGGGGCACCTGTTTCAGGGCTTCCTGAAGCTGGCGCCGCGTTGCGAGGTTTGTGGGCTCGACTATTCCTTCGCCGATCCCGCTGACGGCCCCGCCTTCTTCGCCATGACCATTGCCGCAGTGCCGGCGCTCGCCTTCGGCGCCTGGTTCCAGACGGCCTTCGGCTTGCCGCTATGGGTGCACCTGTTCATCACCTTGCCGCTGACCGTACTCAGCTGCATGGCGCTGTTGCGGCCGCTCAAGGGCTGGCTGGTGTGTTCGCAGTTTTTCCACAAGGCGGAGGAAGGCTCGATCGATTTCGATTGGCACGCCAAGGCCAAGGGACAGCAGCAGAACGGCAAGACGCCAGCCGCCTGATCGACGCGCATTGTTTCCTGCGATCAAGTCGCGCATGGAAACAGCAAAAAAGCCATGGGCAGGGGCGGCCCATGGCTTTGCGGCAGCTTCAGGCTGCCCTGTGGCGGTGGGGAGGTATCGATCAGCGCAGGACGCTGGTGACCTTGTCTCCTTCGTCATTGAGCTCGATCGAGACCTTTTCGCCGATCTGGACGTTCGGAAGACCGACGTCACGCGGCACGGTGAAGCTGTGGCCGTTCTCGAGGGTGATGACGCGAGATGCCGGGCTGAACTTCATGACCACGCCGTTGTTCGACGAGGCGAGCGCTGCGCCCGACATGAAGGCGAGGGATGCGGCAGCCAGGATGATCTTCTTCATTTGATAGTTTCCTTTCTTGGGAGGTGACGCCAACATCGGCGACGCCCTATTTCTAGCGGCGTCCCGTTTCGAGCTGTTTTCAGAATATGGCGATAAGTGTTTCGTTTGTTTCATTCCTTGGCGGAAAGCGAAACATGGCGCTGCTTGCTAGCATGACGGTGCCACTTGCGGCCTGAAGACTCGAGTTTCCAACCGTTGCCTGCATGACAGCAGGCCCTCGAGGTCCCCCCAGGGACGCGGTCCGATGATTGTGGTCCGGACTGTTGCTGATTCCACATCGAGCACGCCAATGAGATGGGCACATCGGAATTGCATTGATCCAGCATCATGTTGGCAGCCCCGCGCTGACCACGGACCGAAGAATGTACCCGGGGTGATCTCAGACGACGGCGGCAATTACTAGAGGACGGATCAGAAAGAGCAGGTGTTCATCACCGCACTTGGCGGCCGACCTCCCATGCGCAAAGCCGCTTGACTGGGACGGCCTCGTTACCGAAGTCCTGACCCTAGGAGCAGCTACCGGTTCCCGGGTGTTCTTCGTACCGAGGATGCCTGTCGCCGTGGAGTTGATAGCGACGCTTGCCGTGTTGGCCGATCGCTGCCGATGCCATGTCGGGAGCAGCGCCTTTTTACAATGTCTACTTGGCCGGAGCGGATGCGCTGGATATATACCCGTTAGTCGATGTTAGCGGATAGGTTTTCGACTCGCCTTCGGATAGCTGATTGGTCGGAGGTGCGCATGCAAGGGATTTCAAAAGAGTAGCTGCTGAATGAATGCGACCACGGGGACAACAGAGTTCTCCACGCGATATGGGCCTGTGCTCATCAAGACACACGACCGTCCAATTGCAGATTCGTTATCCAAGTACGGCGAATGGGCGCAGATCGAGATCGACTTCCTTGCACAGTTCATTTCGCCGGGCAGCCTGGTCCTTGATGTTGGCGGCCATGTCGGACTTCACGCTCGTGCATTTGCCAGCCTTAGCAATGATGTGAAGGTCCATTCCTTTGAAGCGCAGCCGCAATTGGCGAGCCTGTTGTCGCGCAATGCTGAACAATTCGATGGGAAGATCAGTGTTCACGCGGTAGCCATCGGCGAGAAAGCCGGGCGAGCATTTATCGGCAGATTGCCTGACGATCGAAACGTGAATGCAGGGGCGCAATCGGTCAGAACTGTTGCCGGCTCAAATGACATCGCCGTGGAAGTCAGAACGATTGACGACTATCAGTTCGACCAGGTTGCCTTCATCAAGATGGATGTCGAAGGCTATGAGTCGCTGGCGCTGAAAGGCGCCTTCAAGACGATAAGTCGCGACAAACCGGCAATCTTCTGCGAAGTGAACTCGATTGGGCATGCTTTCAGCTTGTTTGATGTGATGTCCGCGCACGACTACGTCTCGTACTTTGTATCAACGTCCGCCTACAATACGCAAAACCGCAATGGTGATCCGGAGAACATATTCGGCGTTGCACACGAGACTGCGCTGTTGTTTCTGCCGGCAGATCATCAAGTCCCGTCGCAATGTCGCGCCAGCGTGTGCAAGAGGGTGGATGGCATCGATGAGCTGGTGCCGCACTTCGTTGCTGCTCCGCGCTATGGCGACGATACGGACCACGATCGGAACTGGGTTGCCCTCAATGAAGAACTGGCCGTTGTAAAGCGTGCGCTTGCCGAAGCCAGGGCCGACGCAAAGTCCCGGCATGCCGATGATGCTGACCGTGACCGCAAGTTGGTCGCTCTGAATGAAGAGCAGGCGGTTGCAAAGCGGGCGCTGACCGAAGCCAAAGCTGCGGCCGCACTCCGTTATGCGGATGATGCGGACCCAGACCGGCCCCTTATTGAACAGCTGGCGCTTGTACAGCGCGCGCTGGCCGAGGCCGAGGCCACTGCATCCAGGTTTCAGGCGGAAGCTGCTAAACACCGAAGCGAAATCGCGCGGCTCAATGAGGCAGCCAGCCTGTATCGCATTCGCCTTGACCGCCTCTCTGAATATATTTCGGACGGACAGCTGGCCGCACGTCGGCGAAGTGCACTAGGAACTCTGGCGCGCAAGTTCGGACGTTCGGAACTGGCGCAGATCTGTCGAACTCTGGTCAAGTCAGGGCTGTTTGACCGAGAGTGGTACAAGGACAGCTATCCTGACGTCGGGGCCTCCCGGCACGAGCCGGTGGTCCACTACGTGCTCTTTGGCGCCTATGAAGGGCGCGATCCATGCAAGGGCTTTGATACCTCCTACTACCTTGAAAACAATGCGGACATCCGCAATTGGGGCGGAAACCCGCTGCTGCATTACATCGAGCGTGGCGAGAAGGAGGGCAGGTGGCCGAACGAAAACTTCGATCCAGCATCCTATCTCAATGCAAATCCGAATGCGGACAGGAGGAAGATGCTGCTAAGCCAGCATCTTCAGGGCGCCGGTCGCGACGACCATTTCAAGCCGTCATTTCGCCCGGCAGCTCCAGACTGGGGTGATTTCGAGGCGTTGGCCGCTCATATCGCTGCTCCCGTCGCGTCGCCTGCCACGGTTGATGTGATTGTTCCTGTCTATCGCGGCTACGCCGACACGCTGGCTTGCATCATGTCGGTGCTGACGAGCACGAACAGGACCGATCTCGAGCTGATCGTTGTCGATGATGCCTCGCCGGAGCCCGAGCTGTCGCGCGCGCTCGATCGGCTTGCCGGGATGGGCCTCATCACGCTGCTGCGAAACGAGAAGAACCTGGGTTTTGTCGCGACAGTGAACCGCGGCATCGCACTGCACCCCGATCGTGACGTGCTGTTGTTGAACAGCGATACCCAGGTCTTCAACGACTGGCTCGACCGGCTTAAAGATCACGTCACGGGTGGCGAGGTGGCGACTGTGACGCCGTTCACCAACAACGGCACGATCTGCAGCTATCCGAAATTCTGCAAGGACAATCCGGGCGAACTGGATGTTCCCTTTGCCAAGATCGACGAGTATGCGACTGCGGCAAACCGGGGCACTGCAGTCGAGGTGCCGACGGGTGTCGGCTTCTGCATGTATGTGACGCGCGCAACATTCAGGAAGATCGGCGATTTCGACGTCAAGACATTTGGCCGCGGCTATGGCGAGGAGAATGATTTCTGCGTTCGGGCCGAGGCGCAGAACATGCGCAACTTGCACGCGCTCGATGTCTTTGTCTTTCATTCAGGCGAGACGTCATTCAGCTCGGGGGCTGCACAGGCCAAGAAGGACGGCTACCGCGCGCTGGTCAAGAAGCACCCTCAATACCCCGGCGCTGTCGCGCGTTACCTCTCTGCCGATCCCGCCAAAGCTGCGCGTGCACGGCTGGACATCGCCCGTCTCGTCGAGGGTCGACTCGCTCGTGTCGTGCTTTGCTTTACCCACGGCTGGGGTGGCGGCATCGATCGCTACCTTGCTGACCGCGCGGCTGCCGGCATGTCGAGCGGAGGGAAACGCTGCTTTGTGCCGTGCCCGTGCGGGATGGTACAGCGTTCAGAATCACCAATGTCGCATCGCAGGGCGATTTCGCAAATCTCGAACCCTTTGCGGTGGAAGGCAGCCTTTCGACGCTTACCGAGCAACTCCGGGGCATCGTTTCGCATATCGAGGTCCACAGCACGGTTCGCTGGTCGAGCAAGATCCTCGACCTGATCCCGGATCTGGCCCGCGAATTGGGATCGACCTATGACGTCATGTTGCACGACTATGTGCCCGTTTGCCCGCAGGTAACCCTTATCGACAGCTCGGGGCACTATTGCGGTGAAGCGGGCGTCGAGCAGTGCAACCGGTGCATCGGCGAAAATCCCAAATCTGCCAACACCATTCACCCCGACTGGCAATCTACTGATATGACGGACATTGATGGCTGGCGGCGGCGATACAGTGATTTTGTCGCAGGCGCAAATGAAGTGGTCGCGCCAAGCCGGGACGTCATTCTGAGAATGGGCCGCTACCATCCCGGTCGCCAAATCGTCCTGCGCCCGCACGCCGAACTGGACAGGCCTTTTGCACGCAGGGTCGCGCTTCCCTACGAGGGCGGAGTGCTGAAAGTCGTGACCATCGGTGCCATCGGTGATCACAAGGGAGCCCGCATCCTGGAAGCCTGCATCGACGATGCTCGAAGCCGCCAGCTTCCTATCGCGTTTTCGATCGTCGGTTTCACGAGTAGCCCCAAGCTTAATGGCTCCTCGGAGATCCAGATCACGGGCGGCTACAAAGAGGATGAGGTATTCGACGCGCTAGACGATGTGAAGGCTCATGTCGCCCTGCTGCCCTCCGTTTGGCCGGAGACCTATTCCTATACGCTGTCCATAGCGCTCGAGGCAGGTTATCCGGTCTGCACGTTCGACATGGGAGCCCCTGCCGAGCGCCTGCGCGCCTTGGGCACGGGATTGCTGCTGCCGCTAGAGACGATGTCGGACCCGGCGAGTATTAATGACATGCTTCTGGATCAGTTTAATCAGACCAAAAACGGGTTCCTGCGAGCGTCGTGACTTGGCCCATTCGGCACTGTTGTACCCGAAGCGATGCCAACATTTTTATGGGTTCGGACCCTAGAACGCCGCGGCTTTCGGACGGAGCGTACGCGGTCGGCGGTTCGCAAATGTGCTGAAATCATCGGATTGACGATGTGGGGGTCGGTCAGCAGCGCCATATGCCCGGCATCGGCAACCATGGCGAGCCGTGCATCGGGAACGGCTTCGGCCACCATTTCGGTGACACGCAAGCTGGCGACAGGGCTGTCCAATGCCATTATCGCAAGTGTCGGGCAATCGAGCCTGCGGCAGCGTCTTGCCGGCCAGGCTGCTGCAAGTGCTGCGGCAAGATCCCGACCCACTTGATCCGCATGATGCTCAAGCTCTTGCCGGAGGCTTTCGCTGGTCCTGCGCCAGGCCCCTGCGCCGTGCCAGAAATCGATATAGGCACGCATGCCGGCTGTCGGGTTGGGGCTACTTGCTGTTGTCGTCAGTTTTGCAGCCATGCTGGCAAGCTCGGCGAACAACGCCAGGTCGGTCGGAGCCCCGTCACGCAGCAGATGGAACAGTGCGGGCTCGATCAGCGTCAGGCTTTTGACCAGTTCGGGCCGCAACAGCGCGATTTCCAACGCCACCGCCGCACCATGCCCATGTCCGACAAGGTGCATCGGCTCCGCCATCGCGCCAATAACGACGCCGGCAACATCGGGGATGTTGCCGGCCGTCCGATTGCTGCCGTAACGGGACAGATCAGGTGCGATCAGCCGGTGGCGGCCGCGCAGGTAGTCCGCGGTGCCTTGCCACAGCCTGCCTGTACTCGCAGAGCCGTGCAGCGCGAGTACGGTGTTGCTGAGTACAGGCTGGCAGATTGGGCCCGGGTCGGACTGCCAGCTAGCGCTATTCCACATCGTGTTCATGGCCGCGCTTCCGGTCACCGGATGGATCGCTGACAAGCGACTGGATTTCAGAGCGGGCCACGCCGATGTCCTTGAGCAGGTAGTCGTCAAGTTCCCCAAGGTTCCACACCGCGCGGCGATGGGCGCGACGCAGCCAGAATGCCCGATGGGCGGCCGCGATCCGCGAAGCCAGCGACGAAACGAGGCCGGCGGCGGGTGATCGGATGGTCAGGGTAGTCATGTCCTGGAACTCCTTTGAGCTGTGCCAAGTCGGCTATGCTGGTCTAGACCTCTCCTGTTTCGGGCATGTTCCCGGCATCAGGGAGAAGTGTTTCGTTTGTTTCAGTGGCGATGATCAGTCGATCTGCGGGTTGCCGCAGGGCACATGACGGCTGCCCGGGCGAGCAGGGCCGCCAACCGCCATCGAAGCGGCCGACGAAAGCCCGATCGAGCCGTGCCCCGAGATCGAGCCGTTCCCATTGTCGGCGGTTGCAGACAGTGGCAGGACACTGAACAGGCGGCGCGAGGTGAGCCGCCCTGGTGTCGCGCCCAGCGACACGCGTGAATAGACGTCGGTTCGCTTCTTCACGATCCGCGAGGACGGGGCGGTGAAAGGCTCGTGCAGTGACGACATCATCCCGGCGGGCGGGAACTGAAAGGTGGAAGCGATGTCGAAAGCATGCGCCATGTCGAAGGTCGGCAGAACAGCACAAAAGGCTAGAATGGTCGATCGCATCTCATGTCTCCTTGGGGACGTTCGCGTTCTCGACTTTGCCGGGCGCCTCGCCTGCTGAAGGGCCGCCTATCAACATCCCGTGGGTTTTTGATAGACTGGCTGCTTCCGCATGCCGGGAGCCGACCCAACGAAGTCGACATGGCGGAAGTTAGCTCAGGCCTGTTTCGGCGCTTTTTCTGAGCCTGGGAAAAAGGTTTCGTTTGTTCGCGCGATTGCGCGAAAATGGCCATCAGACCGAAGCAATTGAAACAAAGTGAGGGAGATTCGACCTCATACCGAAACAGAAGGCTTGTAATCATCCGCCGCGCTCACGCCGCCGTGAAGTGGCCGCGCTCAGGATTGAGGAGACGATCATGCGAGCTGGTGATCCGGCCGTGAATCTTCGGACGGGCTACGCGCTTTTCGACAGCGACGACATGCTTGTCGACGCCAACGCCGAGATTTTTGGCGGCATTGTCCAGCCCCGCGATGAGCAGCCGCCGATGAATGTCATCGCAGCCATTGCCCGGGTTCTTCGTCAGTTCTCCAGCTTCGATGGTCTCGCAGTTGAACAGAGCGACGATTTCGTGCGGCGCGCGGTGCTGCGCTGGCGGCAGCCGAATGTGTCGCCGATCGAGGCGCAAACCGTCGACGGCGCCTGGAAACTGCTGACAAGCCACCCCCGCCTTGGCGCCGGCATCGCACTGATCAGCACCGACATCACCGAAATGAAGCTGGCCCAGATCGCGCATCTCAGCAGCGCCGAGATCTTCCGCTGCATCACCGACAGCCACCCGCTGCCGGTCTGGGTCGTCGACGAACAAAGCAGGCAGATCCTTTATGAGAGCCTCGATGGGTCGCACCTGCTTGGCCGCAAATGGCAGCCGCAACAGCAACAGCTCCTCACCGACCATTTCGTGAACCCGGACGAATTCGATCAGGCGTGTCGCCGCGTCCACGGCAACGACATCCTGCGCGACTGCGAGATCCAGATGCAGCGCGAGGATGGGTCACACGTCTGGTGCTCGACAAACTGGCGGCGAAGCGTCTTTCGCGCGCGTCCGTCGCTGGTCATCGGCGTGCTCGACATCACCGAGCGCAAGAAGGCCGAGGCTGCGGAGCGCGAGGCGACGTCGCTGATGCAACGGGTGCTTGACGCATGCCCCTCGCCGACCCGCATGTCGACGATCGAGGGCGAAACGCTGTACTGCAACCCCGCCAGCCGCGAACTCTATGGCGATCGTCCTCACATCGCAGACTACTATGTCGACCCCGGCGACAGGGAGACATTGGTGCGTACTCTGCTGGACAAGGGCAGCATCGACGACTTTCGCGTGCGGCAGTACTGTTCCGACGACACCATCTTCTGGGGATCGCTCTCTGCACGGCTGATCGACTTCCAGGGCAAGAAGGTGATCGTCTCCAACGCAACGAACATCAACGGCATGATCATGGCGCAGCAACAGACGCGCCAGGCAAACAACCGTCTGACAGACGCGATCGAGTCGCTGGCCGAAGGCTTCGCCCTTTACGACAAGGACGATTGTCTGGTGCTGGCCAACTGCCAGTACCGGAAAATGCATGCCATTTGCGCAGATGTGCTGGTCCCGGGGGTGAACTGGTTCGACTTCCTTCGCGTGACCGCAGAACGCAGCCAGTTCCGCGTTCCCGGCGACAAGATCGACGAGTGGCTGGCCGAGCGGGCCCGGGATCGGCGCGAATACCGGCAGCAGGAGTTCCAGCATGCAGACGGTGGCTGGTTCTTCGTTTCGAACAGTCCGACGCGAGAGGGCGGCTTCGTCGTCACCCGGCTTGACATCACCGAGCGCAAGCGGGCTGAACTGGCGGCCAAGGAAGCCGACGACCTGGTGCGCCGGGTCCTGGAGGCCAGCCCCGTCAGCATCCAGATGACGCGCGCCCATGACGGCAAGCAGCTATACAGCAGCCCGGCGACGACGAGGCTGCTTGGCGACGTCGCCGGCGCGCTGGATCACTTCGCCACTGCGGGTTACCGCGACGAATATGTCGAACGGCTGCTGCGCGATGGCGCCGTCGACGAATTCGAAACCCAGCTCAGGCGCAGCGACGGCCAGACATTCTGGTGCTCGATTTCGTCTCGCCTGATCGATTTCCACGGCGAGCAGGTCATCGTTTCCCACACATATGACCTGAGCGACCGCATCGAGCTGCAGAAGCAACTGGAACATCAGCGTGAGAAGCTGCACCAGAACGAGAAGCTGTCGGCGCTCGGCGGGTTGCTCGCCGGTGTTGCCCATGAGCTGAACAATCCACTGTCGGTGGTGCTCGGCATGTCGCTGACGCTGAAAGAGACATCGGTCGATCCCAAGACGATCGAGCGGGCGGACAAGATCAGCAAGGCGGCGGAGCGCTGCGCCCGTATCGTCAAGACTTTCCTGGCGATGGCCAGGCAACAGCCGACGCGCGCCATGAATGTGTCGATAGACGAGGTTGTTTCCGCGGCACTCGAAGTGGTCAACTATTCGATCCGCTCTTCCGATATCAAGCTCATGCTCGATCTCGAACCGGATCTGCCGGCGATCTGGGGCGATCCCGATCAGCTCAGTCAGGTGCTGATCAATCTGCTGGTCAACGCCGAGCACGCGCTTCACCATTGGGAGGGGCCAAGAAAGATACTGGTTGCCACGGGGCGGCACCCGGAATGCGGCAATATCACCCTCAGCGTCACCGACACCGGCCCCGGGATTTCCGAAGAAATCCTGCCCCGCATCTTCGAGCCGTTCTTCACGACCAAGGAGGTCGGCGCCGGCACGGGCATCGGCCTGTCCTTCTGCCATCGCATCATTCAATCGCACCAGGGAACGATCGAGGTCGAGACCGTGCCTGGCGGAGGTTCAACCTTCGTCGTCTCGCTGCCGGCTTCCGATCGACTCGTCGAAACATCGGGGCCGTCCGACGAAGAGCCATCGAGCTCGGCGGGCCTGTCGTGCCTGGTGGTGGATGACGAAAGGGAGGTTGCCGACCTGATCGCCGAAGTCCTGATGCGCGACGGCTTCACTGTCGTCGTCGCGCGGTCGGGCGAAGAGGCGTTGACGCAGCTGAGGAAACGGACATTTGCCGTCATTCTGAGCGACTTGAAAATGCCGAGCATGGATGGCCGGCGCCTGTACAACTACATCGCCGACTACCATCCGGCCGAGGTCGATAGGCTCGCTTTCCTGACCGGCGACACGATCAGCCCGGATGCGCAGATCTTCCTGCGCGCCACAAAGCGGCCCTATCTGGAAAAGCCGGTGAAGCCGATCGAATTGCGCCGGTTTGTTTCAGGGCTGGTCGTCAGGCAGGCGTGAACGATGCCGATTGATTTGCCGCCCTCGCCGAAGAGGGGTACTTTCCCAGTTGAGGTGAGGACCCGGTGACTGCCAATTCGCAGATCGTCGTTTGCGATGACGAGCCAGATGTCCGCGACATGGTCGCGGAGTATCTGGAGCGCCACGGCTATGCCGTGACGACTGCCGATGCCGGGCCGGCCTTGCGCCAGATCGTCGAGAGCCAACCCGTCGATGTCGTGATCCTCGACATCCGCATGCCCGGCGAAGACGGCCTCTCTCTCGCGCGCTACCTGCGTGAGCATTCCGAGGTCGCGATCATCATGCTGACGGGCTCGGCGGAGATCATCGACCGGGTCGTCGGCCTCGAGATCGGTGCCGACGACTACATCGGTAAGCCGGTCGATTTGCGCGAACTGCTGGCACGGGTGAAGGCGGTTCTGCGCAGGACAACGGGCCGGGACCGTGTTTCAGAAAATGCTCTCGGGCCCCAGAGCGCCCAGTTTGGGAGCTGTCGGCTGGACCTGGATTCGCGCAAGCTGTTCGACGCCGACGGCGGGGACATAGCGATCACCCCGATGGAGTTCCGGCTGCTCAAGGTGTTCGCCGAGAACCGGGGACGGATACTCAACCGTGACCAGTTGCTCGAACTTGCGCATGACCGCGGCTGGGACCCGTTCGACCGCAGCATCGACATCCGGATTTCGCGATTGCGCAAGAAAATCGAGGCTGATCCTTCCAAGCCTGAGGTGATCAAGACCATTCGAGGGGTCGGATATCTCTATGCCTAGCCTGGTACCCGGCGTTGCGCTTGCATCGACGGCCGCTGCGTAAGCGACGAGACTTGCTTGGCGTATCCATCAAAATGCCTTACTGGGAGGCTCCTTGGGCAAATCAGCCCCAGAGACCACGGACCGCGCCACCGCCTGATGCAGCAGACCAAGGCATATAGATCGCTTGCGACCGGCATGTTGCCGGCCATGCTGCTATGCTTGGCGGTGATTCTGGCCATGGTCGGCGGATCGCTGGTCGACAGCATGCCTGTGGCATCCGCTGCCACCGAACCCGTTCCAGGCCAGATGGACGTTCGCGGACGGCACACCGGTCCCGCCATTCCCGAGCGGACATTCGTCGTCGTCGATTGGCGAAGCGCCAAGGCGCTGCCGCAGCATGATGACGGCAAGTCGGCGTTGATCCCGTCCAGGGTAGACACGCCCGAAGCGGCCATTTCCAGGCCACGCTCCGAGCTGGTCCTGCATGCGGATATTCAATCTTCGACGCTGATCTACAGCGCGCGCGCGCCACCGGCATTCTCCTGAAAATCCATGAATGATGCGGGCTCAATGGGGCATCGCATCACCAGGACTAACAACCATCTTTCGCGCGCCATGACGCCGCGGCGATGGTTTTGCAGGATCAGATCATATGCGGACCTCCCGATGGGTGGTGGTGACATACACCATCATCATTTTGGCCGGCATCATTGCCGCGCTTCCCAACGCCCTCACCGCCAAGCAACTGGCAGCATTGCCAAGCTGGTTCCCGAAACAGCAGGTCACGCTCGGCCTCGACCTCCAGGGCGGCTCGCACCTGGTGCTGGAAGTCGATGCGGCGGCACTCAAGACCGACCGCCTGCGCTCGCTGCTCGATGATGTGCGCGGCGCCTTGCGCAAGGAGCGCATCAACGCTTCGTCGGCGCGTCTTGCCGGCGATGCCATTGTCGTCAACATTGCCGACGACGCGCAGCGCGCGACAGCCTTGGCAACGCTGCAGTCACTGGCCGTTCCGGTCAGCGGCGGCCTCGGACTTGGCGGCGGCAAGCCGGACATCGAGGTCACCACTGCCGACAAGCAGATCAAGGTCGTGCTGACCGATGCTGGCCAGCGCGACAAGCTCGACGCTGCACTCCAGCAGAGTCTCGAGATCGTGCGCCAGCGCGTCGACCAGGTCGGCGTCGCCGAGCCGACGATCCAGCGCGTCGGCAGCGACCGGATGCTGGTTCAGCTGCCGGGCCTGCAGGATCCGACCCGTTTGCGCGAACTGCTCGGCAGCACTGCCAAGATGACATTCCACATGGTGGCCAACGTCGCCAATGGCGAGCCGCTTCCGCGCGGCGTCACCATGCTGCCGGACGCCAAGTCCGGCGCACAATATCCGGTCGAGGACCGCGTCGCGCTCGATGGCGCACGCCTCACCGATGCGCGCGCCGGCTTCGACCAGCGTACTCAGGAACCGCTTGTTTCCTTCCGCTTCGACAGCGTCGGCGCACGTCAGTTCGCCGAGATCACCGCCGCCAATGTCGGCAAACCTTTCGCCATCGTGCTCGACGGCAAGGTGCTGTCGGCGCCAAACATCCGCGAGCCGATCACCGGCGGTTCCGGCCAGATCAGCGGCAGCTTCAGCGTTGAAGAGACGGTGACGCTGTCGGCCCTTCTGCGCGCCGGCGCGCTGCCGGCACCGCTGACCGTCATCGAGGAGCGCACCGTCGGTCCCGACCTTGGTGGCGACGTCATCAAGATGGGCATCTACACCGGCGTTGCCGGCTTCGTTGCGGTCGTCCTGTTCATGGTCGCGCTTTATGGCACCTGGGGCATGATCGCGAATTTCGCGCTGTTGCTGCATCTGATCCTGACCTTCGGCGTCCTGACCCTGATCGGCGGCACTCTGACCCTGCCCGGCATCGCCGGCATCATCCTGGGCATCGGCTTCGGCGTCGACGCCAACATCCTGATCAACGAACGCATCAGGGAAGAATCGAAGAAGGGGCTCAGCGCCTTTGCCGCCTTGGACAATGGCTTCAAGCGCGCCTATTCGACAATTGTCGATGCCAACGTGACGTCGCTCATCGCCACCGGCCTGCTGTTCATGTTCGGCTCCGGCCCGGTGCGCGGCTTCGCCATCACCATGTTCCTGGGCACCTGCCTGTCGATGTTCACCGCCGTTTCGGTGACGCGCATCCTGATGGCCGCGGTTGTGCGCCGCAAGCGGCTGAAGACGATCACGATCGAACCGCTGATCCGCTTCTTCCCGGAAAAGACCTCGATCTCGTTCATGAAGGCCCGCTACCTCGGCATCGGCATGTCGATCTTCCTGTCGCTGGCCTCCATCGGCCTGTTCTTCAAGCCGGGCCTCAACTACGGAATCGACTTCAAGGGCGGCATCCAGGTCGAGATCGCGACGTCGACGCCGGCCGATCTGGCACAGCTGCGCAGCACGCTGGGCGGCTTGAACATTGGCGAGGTGGCGCTGCAGCAGATCGGCAGCGACGGCAATGTGCTCATCCGGGTCCAGCGCCAGGAGGGTGGCGAAGCGGCACAGACCGCTGCCGTCGACACCATCAAGGCCGCCGTGCAGAAGCTCGATCCAAGCGTGAAGTTCGAACGCACCGAAGTGGTGGGTCCGAAGGTCAGCGGCGAGTTGGCGCAGTCCGGTATCCTGGCCGTGGTGCTGGCCGCTCTTGCCATGCTCGTCTACATCTGGTGGCGCTTCGAGTGGAATTTCGCCATCGGCGCCATCGCCACGCTTGTGCTGGATACCACCAAGATGGTGGGCTTCTTTGCGCTGTTCGGGCTGGACTTCAACCTGACGGCGATTGCTGCGCTGTTGACCATCATCGGCTATTCGGTGAACGACAAGGTGGTCGTCTACGACCGCATGCGTGAGAACCTGCGCCTGTACAAGAAGATGCCGCTGCGCGAGATCATCGACATGAGCATCAACCAGGTGTTCGCGCGCTGTATCTACACCTCCGTCGCCATCCTGCTGTCGATGCTGCCGATGGCGATCTGGGGTGGCAGTGCCGTCGAGAACTTCGCCATTCCGATGGTGTTCGGCGTGTTCATCGCGACGACCTCGTCGATCTTCATCGCGGCGCCGATCCTGTTGCTGCTCGGTGATTGGTGGCAGCACCGCAGTGCAGGCCGCGAGCCTTCGACTGGAGCGGTAACGACCAAGGCCTGACTGTCCCTGTCGGAGCCGTCCTGGCGGCGGCTCCGACAAAGGCCGACCTCAGGCCGGCCGGCGCGACGCGTCACCTGAAGTCGTGTGCGGTCAGCACATACAAACGCTTGCGCCCGTGGGAATAGACTTCACGAGCGACGTCCTGGATCGAAATGCGCGCCGCATCGAATGCGGCAAGATATCGTGTTTCACTGTCGACCGCCGGTTGGCTGGCTTTGAGCGCCTGAACCTCGACGAAGAACGGAACTTCGAACGTGCCATCGTAGCCCAGGAAACGTATGGCTTTTCTCGCGGCGTCATAGCTGCGGCTTCTGTTTGGAAAGGCGAGTGTCATCGTTTGCTCCAGTGCAGGACAGTCGGGAAGATGAGGTTGCCGAAGTTCGGCGATCCACTTAGGCACTCAGTGCCAGGTTTGCCGCATAACTTGCGCTCGCTGCGATGATGCGCACCCAAGGTCACTCTGCCTCATCGTGCAGTCGCGAGGTCGGCATGTCCCGCGTCAGCAGACCGCTGAGAATCCGGGCTGCTTCGCGCAGAAGGGCTTGCATGTCCTGCTGGGTGACCGCGTGCGGGTCGTCCGCCACATCGAGAAGCTGGCGCACGAGTTCGACGCCGCGCTGATGCAGTTCAGCCATCAGGGGCTCTTTTCGCTCGGAGCATCAATGGCCGCCTGGATAGCTGAGGCGATTGCGTTGGTGGAAATCGCTTGCGCGCCGCCGCTTGCCGGCGGTGTCATTGACACGTCGACGATCAGCTTCCCCCTTTGGGGGCCTGTGAGGTTTGGGTGATGCCGTTGCGATCGCGCCGCCTTCGTCGCCCCACCGATCGACGGCCAAATCCATGGCCTTACACTGGCGTGCGTCGTTGGCGAAGCGCCTGCGAAAGCCATCGACGGTTCTCGCTCCACCTTGGCAGCTGTCAACCGGAAATCGCGTTATGGTAGCAATCCTGTCTGATTCAGGCCGAGAGCCACGTTGCCGGATTTTGGCTAGCAAGCGCCCTCTCTGTCTGATGTCTTCGGAAGTCGGATGGTTGGAAGACACCGTGTCCTCCTTTCAATTGGGGCTAGGGCACGATGGCCGCCCTCGATCAGCCGCGCCCTGAGACAAGCGGCCGACAACCGACCCTGCGCCTTTATCAAGATCGCGTCTACACCGACGTTCAATTATTCCCGTGCAGCAAATATTTCTGAAAATGGAGGAACGAACATCAGCGGCCAGCCGTTTTATTTATGGCGGCATTCGACCGCCCACCAATAATAAGGAATATAAATATGAACGCATTGCATTTGGACTTGCAGCTGTACTTATGACCGCTGGAATGGGTTTTGCAGCTGAGCCGGCAATGATGGCGAAGACGCCCAAGGGCGAAATATACACTGATATGAAGGGCATGACGCTCTATACCTTCGACAAGGACAAGGCAGGCGCATCCAGCTGCTATGATGCTTGTGCTGCAGCTTGGCCAGCGCTCAAGGCCGATGCCAAGTCAAAAGCCGAGGGCGCATGGACTGTCGTTGACCGGACCGACGGCACCAAGATGTGGGCGTATGACGGAAAGCCGCTCTACACCTACGCCAAGGACAAGAAGGCAGGCGAGATGAACGGCGAAGGCGTTGGCGGCGTCTGGCATGTGGCCAAGGCCAGCTAACCATCCAAGCTAAACTTCATTCGGGGCGGCGTCTCACGGCGCCGCCGCTATGCCGGCAGACGCCGGACTCGGGGAAGCAGGAGGCAGGCGATGATCGTGCAGGAGATGACGCGAGACGAAAACATTGCCTTTGTGTCGGCGCATCGGCTCGGACGGCTGGCTTGTGTCAGAAACAATCGGCCTTATCTTGTGCCCTTTCATTACGCATTTTCGGACAATCATCTGTATAGCTTTTCGATGCAGGGCCAGAAGATCGACTGGATGCGCGAGAATGCTCAGGTGTGTGTTCAGGTCGACGAAGTGGGCGCCAATCGAGAATGGCGAAGCGTTATCGTCTTCGGCATGTTTGAGGAACTGCCAGAGACGCCACAGTGGCGACGCGATCGCGATCATGCCTGGTCTCTGCTTCAGCAACACGCCAACTGGTGGGAGCCAGGAAGTCTGAAACCCGGCGCTCCACCAATGTTGGTCGCCTCACCATCGGTATTTTACAGGATCAAGATCGAAAGCATGACCGGCAGGCATGGCTCGTAAGACGACGTCGTCTGACTGGGCTGTGCGAGCGGCCCCTTCAATGACGGATTTGGCTGCATACTAGAAGCATGATTCTTGCCTCGCCTTCGATGATCGACCTTCCAGAAGATCCGTCCGAACTGCCCGATGACGCCCTGCTTGATATCGTGCAGCGTCAGACGATCTGCTATTTCTGGGAGAGTGCCAATCCGGTCAGCGGTCTTGCCCGGGACCGCCAGAAGACCGCCGGCGATGCGCCGAACGATCTCGTGGCGATCGGCGGCTCCGGCTTCGGGATCATGGCCATCATCGTTGCGGTGGAGCGCGGCTGGGTCGATCGCGCCGAAGCCCTTCATCGGTTGTATCGGATGCTCGATCTGCTAGAGGGCTCGCCGCGCTATCACGGCATGTTCCCACATTTCATCGATGGCAGCACGGGCGACACCATTCCGTTCAGACGAAAGGACGATGGCGCGGACATCGTCGAGACGACGTTCCTATTTCAGGGCCTGATTTGTGCCCGGCAATATCTCGACCAACCTGCAGGCGAAGAGCGGCGTTTTCGCGCTCGGGTGAACGCGCTGCTGGCTCAGGCCGAGTGGGATTGGTTTGCGCGGAAAGGCAAGCTCTACTGGCACTGGAGCCCCAGGCATGGCTGGGCCATGAACAGTCCCATCGAGGGCTGGAACGAGTGCCTGCTTGCATTCGTTCTGGCGGCGGGATCGCAACATCATGCCATTGATCCGGATTGCTACCACGACGGTTTTGCTGGCGGACCAACCTTTCAAAACGGGCGTGACCACTACGGCATCGTCCTGCCGCTTGGAACTAACTTTGGCGGACCGCTCTTCTTCGCGCACTACTCATTCTGCGGCCTCGATCCAAATGGTCTCAGTGATCGCTATGCCGACTATTGGGAGCAAAATACTCGCCACGCATTGATCAATCACCGGCACTGCGTGCTCAACCCGCATGGTCACAAAGGCTACGGCGCCGATTGCTGGGGGCTTACCGCATCCCACGGGCCGACGGCCTACATGGCGCATGCGCCCGACAGGGATGTCGGCATCATCACGCCGAGCGCGGCCCTCTCAAGTTTCCCTTATGTGCCCGATCAGGCGATGGCCGCCCTGCGCGGTTTCCTGACCAAACCGAGAGGTCGTATCTGGGGTCGCTTCGGCTTTGTCGATGCGTTCTGCGAAAACCGCAACTGGTATGCCCGAACCTATCTGGCCATAAACCAGGGCCCCATCGTCGCAATGATCGAAAACCACAGAACCGGGCTCTTGTGGAAGCTGTTCATGGCGGCAGATGAAGTCCGGCTTGGTCTGGCCAGGTTGGGTTTCACCAGAACTGGAGCCAGACAGCAGAAGGACCTCCTAGGCGTTCATGCTTCGCCCTCCACGTAAAGCCGCTGGATTTGTTGCCACCTAGCCGTTGGCGGCGCGGACCTCGACGTGCAAAAGAGTGAGCATTTCATCGAGATCGACCCGGTCGGCGATCGAGATGCGCAGCCATTCCGGCAGGCCGTAGTCTTCGTTCGAGCGGATGATGAAACCTTGTCTTGCGAGCCGCGCCACGGTCGCCTGGGCCCAGCCGGCATAGGCGCCGGGCAGGCGGACGAAGGCGAAGTTGGCGGCACTCGGCGAAATCTCGAAACCGAGCTTGCGCAGTTCGCCTTCGAGATAGTCGCGTTCTTCGGCGGTGCGGGTCCGCACGTGCTGGACAAAGTCCTGCTCGCCGACCGCGACAGTAGCCGCCACCTGCGCCAGGCCGTTGACGTTACCGATGCCGCGCACATTGTTCAGTGCGGAAACCACCTCCGGATAGGCATAGGCCCAGCCGGCACGCGCGGAGGCCAGGCCGTAGGCCTTGGAGAACGTACGTGTGACGATGACGTTGGCGTGGCGATCGGCGATCTCGAAGGTCGCCACCGCTTCTGCCGGATCGATATATTCGGCATAGGCCGCGTCGAGCACCAGAACGACATGCGACGGCAGCTCACGCGCCAGCCGCGCGACCTCGTCCATCGGCACCACCGAGCCGGTGGGATTGTTGGGATTGGCAAGGAAGACGACGCGCGTCTTGGGCGTGACGGCGGCCAGCAGCGCATCGACATCGACGGAGAAGTCGGGGCCAAGAGGTGCTTCGACCGCCTTGGCGCCGAGGCGGTAGGCAACGATGGCGAACTGCAGGAAGGAATAGGCCGGAAACAGGATCTCGTCGCCGGCGCGCGCATAGACGCGGCCAACGGCATCGAGCAGCTCTTCCGAGCCGTTGCCGCAGACGATGCGGGCCGGGTCGAGGTTGAACTGCTTGCCGATTGCCGCGCGCATGGTGCCGCAGTTCGGATCGGCATAACGGTAGACGTTTGGTGCTGCGTCACGGATTGCCTCGACAACGCCCGGTGCAGAACCCAGCCAGCTCTCGTTGAGCCCGAGATTGACGATGCGTGCTGCGCCTGTCGTGTCGATCTTCTTGACGACGGTCAGCGTTCGGGCGGAGAGGTAAGGCACGGGCAGGGACATTTCGTTTCCTCGAAGTAGCTGGTCTAGTCGGAGCCGATCAGGATCTTGGTGTAGAGCGAGCGGAAGCGCTTGCGGTCCGCCGGCGGCTCCTTGAAGTGGGTGGCGTAGTAGCCGATCTGCTGGAAGTAGGTGATGCGGGCCCGGATCAGGCTTTCGTCCTCATCATAGCCCATCGTGGCAAACGCCCTGACCAGCAATGCCATACGAAAATCGTCCTGCGCCTGCACCTTGCGGTCAATCACCGCCGAGCTGCGCGCCCAGTCGCGGATGGCCAGGTCGAGCCGTGGGCTGAACGGGTCCTCCCTGATCCACACGCCTGTTATCGCGTCGAAGAACGCCGGACCGTCGATGACGTCCTGGTCGATGAGGGCCTCGAACGGCTTGCAATTGCGCTGGCGCCATTCCTCCAGAAGGCTGTCGAGCAGGTCCTTCAGGTTCCTGAAGTGGAAGTAGAAGCTGCCGCGCGTGACCTTCAGCTGTTTCGACAGGTGGTCGATCTTCACGTTGGCGATGCCCTTCTTTTCCAGCGCAGCGATGGCAGCGGCAATCCACGCCTCGCGCGACAGCGTTTTCCGCGTCTCGGACCTGGCCGATCGTTCGGGAGAAGTTGGGCTGCGCTTCATCTCGTCGTTCATCAGGGGAGGTTGCCGAAGCGCTCCAGCATCAGCGCGAAGAAGCCGTCGGCGTCGATGCGGCGCAGCACGTTGCAGTTCTTGCGGCGGCCGGTGACGTGCCACCAATCGACCACGGTCATGCCGATGGTTTCGGGCGACATCAGCTCGATGGTGACGTTGCACTGCTTCTGCTCGTAGAGATGCGGTGCGAGCAGGTAGCCGGTGACGCAGGCGTCGTGGATGGGCCGGGCCTCGGTCGGGAATTTGTGCGAGCCATACTGGCGGTAGAAGTCGGCCATGTTGGCGGCTTCGATGGCCGAGCGGGTGCCGAGCGCACGCAGCTGTTGCAGCCATTCCGGCGTCATCTGGGCGGTGTAGGTGCAGTCGATGCCGGCCATTGTCACCGGTACGCCCGAGTCAAACACGACAGCGGCCGCATGTGGGTCGACCCAGATGTTGAACTCGGCGGCGGGCGTGGCATTGCCGCCCTCGAAGAAGCCGCCGCCCATCAGAACCACTTCGCGGATGCGCGGGATGATGCGCGGCTCCATCACCATCGCCATGCCGAGATTGGTCATCGGCCCGAGCGTGCAGACGGTGATCTCGCCTTCGGGAGCGGCCATCAGCGTATCGACGAGGAAGTTGACGGCGTGCTGGTCCTGCAGCGGCTTGGTCGGCTCGGGCAGGACGCAGCCGTCGATGCCGGTCGGACCGTGGACATATTCGGCGGTCTTGAGCGCCTTGACCATCGGGCGCGAGCAGCCGGCATAGACCGGCACGTCGGAGCGGCCGGCGAGCTCGGCGATCTGCAACGCGTTGCGCGAGGTCAACGCCAGCGGCACGTTGCCGCCGACGGTAGTCAGCGCCATCACCTCAAGCTCGGGCGAGCCAAGTGCAAACAGGATGGCAAAGGCGTCGTCCTGACCGGGGTCGGTATCGATGATGATCTTTCGCGGCGACATGGCTCTTCCCCCCGGTTCGATCGCCGGATAGCTTCGGCGGCATTGCATGAATTAGACGTCAATGCATACAGTACTGTATGTTATTTTCAAGACGGGTTGGGACGCCTCCCGTTGGCACATTGGGAGAAATGAATGGGGCCTCCAGTCGATCCGGTTCCTGCTGGCGACATCCGGCCGAAGAGTGCCGATGTCGTCATCGTCGGTGGCGGCATCATCGGCGTCAGCGCGGCGCTGTTCCTGGCGAGGAAAGGCATCTCGGTCGTCGTCTGCGAGAAGGGGCATGTGGCCGGCGAACAGTCGAGCCGCAACTGGGGTTGGTGCCGGCGTATGGGCCGCGACCCCCGCGAGCTGCCATTGATCGTTGAAGCGTTGAAGATGTGGGGCGGCATCGAGGAGCTGGTCGGCGAGGACGTGGGCTTTCGCCGCACCGGCATCCTCTATCTCTGCCAGGACGAAAGCGACGTCGAACACCATGCCGAATGGGTGAAGCGCGCCGGTGACTATGCGCTCGACAGCAAGATGATCGAGGGCAGGGCGCTGGCCGAGCTGATGCCCGGAGGGCGAAAGACGTTCCGGGCTGCACTGCACACGCCGAGCGACGGCAGGGCCGAGCCGCAGAAGGCAGCGCCGGCGATCGCCCGTGCCGCCCAGCGCGCCGGCGCGCGCATCCTTTTGCGTTGTGCGGCACGCGAGATCGAGACCGAGGGTGGCCGTGTCTCGGGCGTGGTGACCGAGAACGGTCCGATCCGCGCCAGCACCGTCGTCATCGCCGGCGGCGCATGGTCGAGCCAGCTCTGCCGGTCGGTCGGCATCCGCTTGCCGCAGCTTGCCGTACGCTCGTCGGTGATGCGGACCGGTCCTGTTCGGGGCGGTCCCGACGGTGCCGCCTGGACGGAAGGCTTTGCCTATCGCAAGCGCCTCGACGGCGGCTATACCATCGCCGACGGCACGATCAGCTATCATCATGTGAACCCCGACAGCTTCCGCTACGTCACCGATTTCCTGCCGATCCTGTCGCGGGAGTGGCGCTCTGTCGGCCTGCGCTTTGGCGATTTCCTCGGCGGCCCCTTCGGGCTTTCACCCAGGCTGGAAGGCGAGGGCAGTGCCTATGAGCGGCACCGCACGCTCGATCCGGCGCCGGCCGTTGCTCCGCTCGAAGCTGCCCGTGCCAATATGGAGAAGGTGTTTCCGGTGTTGAAGGGCGTGCCCACGCTGCAGCGCTGGGCTGGCTTCATCGATGCCACGCCGGATGCCGTGCCGGTCATTGCGCCTGTTGGATCGCTGCCCGGGCTGGTCATCGCCACCGGATTTTCCGGCCATGGTTTTGGGATTGGCCCGGCCGCTGGGAGGCTGACGGCCGACATCGTCACCGGTGACAAGCCTTTGGTGGACCCCACGGCTTTTCGCTACGAGCGCTTCATCGACGGCACCAGGCATCGTCCGACGACCGGGGTGTGATGGAGCTCAGCGGCTGTCGAGGATGCGCTGCATCTCTTCCACGGCGGCATCGCGCTGCGGGTCCCGGCCCGCGGCGTAGGGCAGGCTGAAGGCCACCGGGATGTCGGGCGCAACACCGACACCCTCCAACCGCACGTCGTCACCGATGACGGCGTCGGAGACCGCAACTTCGAGAAGGCTGTCGTCGGACAGCAGATAGGCACGCCCGGCCAGCAACGCACCGGCGGTTCGGGCGCCGACGAGCGGGATGCCGTTGCTCTTCAGCGCATAAGCGAACAATTCGAGCCCGCTTCGCGCGCCTTCGTCGATGATGGCGACGACCGGTTTTTGCCAGCGCACATTGGCAAGCGTTGCCTTGCCGCCGCGCTGGATCAGCCGGAATGTCGGCGTGTCGCCGACGAACAGCTCGGCGGCATCGGAAGGGCCGCCGCCCCATCGTCCGCGCAGGTCGACGACCATGCCGTCAACGTCCTTGAGGCGACCGTCGGCCATTTCGCGGGCAACGATGTCGAGACCGTCAGACGCCGAAAGGGTCCACAGCCTGACATAGCCTACGCGCCTTCCGCCCCGCTCGCTGATGCCGATGCTTGCCTCGATCGCTCGCTCGAAGGTCCTGAGCGGGCGCAGCCGCTCCACCCCAACCTTGATGGAGACAGGTTCAGCTCCGGCGTTCCGGCGCAGCCTGATCTCGACGGTGCGGCCGACCTTGTCGCGGAACGATGCGATCTCATGATAAGGGGCGCCGTCGACCGAAAGGATTTCGTCGCCGGTCAGGATTCCTGCCCCCGCCGCCGGCGAGCCGTCATAGACGTCGCTGACGAACAGGGATCCCGCGCGCGGTTCGGCAATCATGCCGATGCCGGGGTAGCTGACCTGGCCGTCGGGCGGAAACAGCCGCCGCATGTCATTGCGGATGGCAAAGCGGAAGATGTCGGCGAGTTCGAAATAGGCGATCGTGTCTGGTTCGAAACGGCCGGTGTGGGAGGCCTGAAGACTGGCAAGCACGGTGTCGATCGCCTTGTCGACCCGCGCGTCCGGGCTGTCCGCGTTCAGTGGCTCGCTGCCAATCTCCTGCCTGACCGCGGCGACGAACCGCGGCAACGCAGACGCGTCGTGGAAATTGTCGACGACGAGTTCGACGGCGCGGTCGAAAATGGAATTGCCCGATTTCGGCGGCGCATCGTCGGCCACGAGCGGCAAAGGCTGCAGCACATAGAGCGCTGTCGCCGCGAGGAAGCCGAGGGTCTTGATGTCCATGGCCGTTCCTTCTTCGGCCTATTATCAACCTAAGTTCACGCAGAACGAGTCCCTTTGCTGACAAGTTTGCGTGAGCGGAACTGGCCCGTTGCGCGCGGTTGCCGGGTAGGCTTCGCCCTATCCGACAGGGGGTCGGCACATCTGAAAGAGTAGGCTCGGTCCAACGCCCAAAGGTCCGCGAATCTATCCCGGCAGGTGTTGTGAGCCGGCAGTGCAAAACCGATCATCCTCCCGAAAGCCACAGACAGGCACTGCGCCGCAACAGTTTTCGGGAGGACTTTTCATGGCCGGCTTCAATCAGCTTTTCGTTCCAGGACCGACCAACGTTCCGGAGACCGTCCGGCAGGCGATGAACATGCCGATGGAGGACATGCGCGCTCCGGATTATCCTGCATTCACGCGTGGCCTGTTCGCCGACCTTATGAAGGTCTTTCGCAACGAGACCGGCCGCGCCTTCATCTTCCCATCCTCGGGCACCGGCGCCTGGGAATCGGCGATCACCAACACGCTGAGCCCCGGCGACCGCGTGCTGATGTCGCGTTTCGGCCAGTTCTCGCATCTGTGGGTCGATATGGCCGAGCGCTTCGGCCTTGACGTCGACGTCGTCGATGTGGAGTGGGGCACGGGCGTTCCGGTCGAGATCTATGCCGAGCGTCTCGCAGCCGACAAGGAGCACCGCATCAAGGCGGTTTTCGTCACCCACAATGAAACCGCGACCGGCGTGACCAGCGATGTCGGCGCCGTGCGTGCCGCCCTCAACGCTGCCAAGCATCCGGCGCTTCTCTTCGTCGACGGCGTGTCGTCGGTCGGCTCGATCGACTTCCGCCAGGAGGAGTGGGGTGTCGACTGCGCCGTGTCAGGCTCGCAGAAGGGCTTCATGCTGCCGCCCGGCCTCGGCTTCCTGTCGGTCAGCCAGAAGGCTCTCAATGCTGCCAAGTCGGCGAAATTCAGCCGCTGCTACTTCTCGTTCGAGGACCAGATCCGCGCCAACGATACCGGCTACTTCCCCTATACGCCGGCGGTCCAGCTGCTGCGCGGCCTGCGCGCTGCCCTCGACCTGATCCAGGACGAAGGCCTCGACAACATTTTCGAACGCCACCACCGGCTGGCGACCGGCGTGCGCAAGGCGGTCGACGCCTGGGGTCTGCGCGTCTGCGCCAAGGAAGCGAAGTGGAATTCCGACACGGTCAGCGCGATCGTGGTTCCGGAGGGCATCGACAGCGCCGACATCGTCCGCCGCGCCTACAACGGCTACCAGACCTCGCTCGGCGTCGGCCTCAACAAGGTCGCCGGCAAGGTGTTCCGCATCGGCCATCTCGGCTGGGTCAATGAAGTGATGATGTGCGGTGCGATTTCGGCGGCCGAAATGTCGCTGCGCGACTGCGGCGTCAAGGTTCAGCCGGGTTCCGGCGTCGGTGCCGCGCTCGAGCACTACCGCCTGTCGGCTCAGCCGGCCGTCGCCAAGGCAGCCTGAGGGAGGATCGCATGAGCCATACACTCCACCACCTCCGCAAGCTGCGCCTGCAGCGCTCGGAACTTGCCGTGCCGGGCTCCAACCCGGAGATGATCCGCAAAGCCGCCGATGGTGAAGCCGATTACATCTTCCTCGATATCGAGGATGCGGTGGCGCCGCCTGACAAGGAGCGGGCGCGCAGGAACATCATCCAGGCGCTGAACGAAATCGACTGGCGCGCCAAGGGCAAGACCATTTCGGTTCGCATAAACGGCCTCGACACCCATTACATGTACCGCGACGTGGTCGATGTGATGGAACAGGCCGGCGACAAGCTCGACACCATCCTGGTGCCGAAAGTCGGCGTTCCCGCCGATCTCTATACGGTGGATGCCATGGTCAGCCAGATCGAGATGGCCAAGGGTTTCAAGACCCGTGTCGGCCTGGAAGCCCTGATCGAAACGGCACTTGGCATGGCCAATGTCGAAGCGATCGCTGCTTATGGCGGCCGGCTCGAGGCAATGCACTTCGGCGTTGCCGATTATGCTGCGAGCTGCAAGGCGCGTACCGTCAGCATCGGCGGTCTCAACCCCGATTACCCTGGTGATCAGTGGCACGCCGCGTTGTCGCGCATGACGGTCGCCTGCCGCGCCTACGGCCTTCGCCCCATCGACGGACCGTTCGGCGACTTCTCCGATCCGGAAGCCTACATCGCTGCCGCCAAGCGTGCCGCTGCACTCGGCATCGAAGGCAAGTGGGCGATCCACCCCTCGCAGATCGAACTGGCGAATGCCGTATTTTCGCCGCCGGAAAAGGAAGTCACCCGCGCCCGCCGCATCATCGAAGTGCTCAAGGAGGCCGAGGAGCAGGGCAAGGGTGCCGCAGCTCTCGACGGCAAGATGATCGACGCCGCATCCGAACGCATGGCCCGCAACGTCCTGGTCATGCACGACGCAATCGAGCAGTCGGCGCGGTCGCGCAACAGCCTGCCAAACTGAGGAGGAGTTCGACATGGATATTCATGAATATCAGGCCAAGGAACTGCTCGCCCGCTACTCGGTGCAGATTCCGCGCGGTGGCCTGGCCTACAGCCCGGAGCAGGCGACCTATCGCGCCAGCGAGATCGGCGGCGGCAAATGGGTGGTCAAGGCGCAGATCCACTCCGGCGCCCGCGGCAAGGCCGGCGGCATCCGCATCTGCACCACCGATAATGAGGTCTCAGAGGCTGCCGAATCCATGCTCGGCCGCAAGCTGGTGACGCACCAGACCGGCCCCAAGGGCAAGCTGGTATCGCGCCTCTATGTCGAGGAGACCGTCGATATCCGCCAGGAGCTCTATCTCGGCATCGTGCTCGACCGCAAGTCGGAGCGAGTGATGATCGTGGCGTCCGCCTCAGGCGGCATGGAGATCGAGGAGATTGCCGAAAAGCAGCCCGACTCGATCATCCGCGCCATCGTCGATCCAGGTGCCGGCATGCAGCAGTTTCAGGCTCGTGAGATCGCCTTTGGTCTCGGCCTCGACAACAGCCTGATCGGCAAGGCCGTCGACACGCTGCTCGGTTGCTACCGCGTCTTCCGCGATTTCGACGCCTCGATGCTGGAGATCAACCCGCTCGTCATCACCAAGGACGGCAATTTGATCGCGCTCGATGCCAAGATGTCGTTCGACGAGAACGCTCTGTTCCGCCGCGCCGAGATTTCGGAACTGCGCGACAAGTCGCAGGAAGACCCGCGCGAAACATTCGCCAGCGACCGTGGCCTGTCTTATGTCGGCCTCGAAGGCAACATCGGCTGCATCATCAACGGTGCCGGCCTCGCCATGGCGACGATGGACATGATCAAGATCGCCGGCGGTGAGCCTGCGAACTTCCTCGACATCGGCGGCGGTGCGTCGCCCGAACGCGTGGCCAAGGCGTTCCGCGCCGTCCTCGCCGACAAGAACATCGAGACCATCCTCGTCAACATCTTCGCCGGCATCAACCGCTGTGACTGGGTGGCCGAGGGCGTCATCAAGGCGATCCGCGAAGTTGGCGTCAACGTGCCGCTGGTCGTCCGGCTCGCTGGAACGAATGTCGAAGAGGGCCGGCGCATTCTCGCCGAGTCGGGCGAAAAGGTGATCGTCGCCGATACGCTCGCCGAGGCGGCCGAGAAATCGGTCGAAGCGATGCGCGCCTACTCGAAATCAAAAAAGAACTAAGGGAGGTCGAAATGGCAGTTCTCTTGAATCGCCGGACGCGTGTCATCGTCCAGGGTCTGACCGGCAAGATCGGCTCGTTCCATGCCGACGATATGAAGCGCTACGGCACCAACGTGGTCGGCGGCGTCACTCCGGGCAAGGGTGGGCAGGTCCACCAGGGCATTCCGGTGTTCAATACCGTCCGCGGTGCCGTGCGCGAGACCGGTGCCGAAGCCTCGATCGTCTTCGTGCCGCCGCCCTTTGCCGCCGACTCGATCATGGAAGCAGCGGAAGCCGGCCTGAAACTCTGCGTCTGCATCACCGACGGCATCCCCTCCCAGGACATGATGCGGGTCAAACGCTATATGCGTCGCTTCCGCTACGAAGACCGGATGCGCCTTGTCGGCCCGAAC
>NZ_UFSM01000005.1 GCF_900445235.1 Aminobacter aminovorans
CGGTCCACAGGAAGCCGAGGCCGCGGAATGGGCCAGGCACAACATGCGCAAGCCGCTTATCGCCTACATCGCCGGCCTTTCGGCGCCGAAGGGCAAGCGTATGGGCCATGCCGGCGCCATTATCTCCGCCTTCGGCGAATCCGCCCAGGAGAAGGTCGAGATCCTGCGCGAAGCCGGTGTGACCATCGTGCCGACCCCGGCCGCCTTCGGTCCGACCGTCGCCAGCGTGCTCGAGCAGCAGAAGAAGGCCGCCTGACCTGGCCTTCGGGAGCCGGCGCCGACCGGCTCCCTACCGCCTGGCTGGTGCTTCGGCCGATTATCGATGATCCATCGCATGATGTGTCGTTTCGAACTGCTAAGGTGCGTCTTGCGCGTCCGACCGGGATGCGTGGCGCTCCAAGCATGACCAAGGAATGGAAATGAAACCTCGCGTTATCGTCACCCGCCGCTGGCCCGCGGCAGTCGAGCAGATCCTGGCGGAGCGCTTCGACACGACCTTCAATCAGGGCGATGCGCCGCTGGGCCCGACCGAGCTCAAGGCGGCGTTCCTGAACTTTGACGCGATCCTGCCGACTGTCAGCGACAAGCTGCCAGCCTCGGTTTTCCCTGATGCGGACGTCCGCACCAAGCTGCTCGCCAATTTCGGCGTCGGCTTCAGTCACATCGATACGGATGCTGCACGCGCGCGCGGCATCGCCGTGACCAACACGCCCGGCGTGTTGACCGACTGCACCGCCGATATCGGCATGAGCCTGCTGCTGTCGGTCGCCCGGCGGGCGGGCGAGGGCGAACGCCAGCTTCGCGCCGGCCAGTGGGCGGGCTGGTGCCCGACCCATATGATCGGCACCAAGGTCACCGGCAAGACGATCGGCATCATCGGCATGGGCCGCATCGGCAAGGCGATGGCCAAGCGTGCGCATTTCGGCTTCGACATGGATGTCGTCTTCTACAACCGCTCCAAGGTCGACGACGAGGAAACCCGCGCCATGGGTGCGCGCCAGCTGGCAAGCATCGAAGAGGTCCTGGCTGCATCCGATTTCGTGTCGCTGCATTGCCCAGGCGGCGCGGAAAACAGACACCTGATCAATGCCGAACGCCTCGCTTCGATGAGGCGCGGCGCGTTCCTGATCAACACGGCACGTGGCGACGTGGTCGACCAGAAGGCCCTTGTCGC
Organism: Aminobacter aminovorans; assembly: GCF_900445235.1. Taxonomy (NCBI): domain Bacteria; kingdom Pseudomonadati; phylum Pseudomonadota; class Alphaproteobacteria; order Hyphomicrobiales; family Phyllobacteriaceae; genus Aminobacter; species Aminobacter aminovorans. The sequence goes on from NZ_UFSM01000005.1 coordinate 1,175, forward strand.
AGCACTCGACAGCGGTACCATCGCCGGTGCCGGCCTCGACGTCTATGACGGCGAGCCTGACGTGCCCGGCGCCCTGATGCGCATGGAAAATGTGGTGCTGCTGCCGCATCTGGGCAGCGCTACCGAGGAAACCCGCGTGGCCATGGGCATGAAGGCGGTGGACAATCTGACCGCCTTCTTCGAAGGCCGCGCCTTACCCGACAAGGTGGTGTGATGTATCTCGACTGCTCGGTTTCGGCACTGGTCAAGCTTCGCGCGCAGGCAACGGCCCTGTTTCGCGAAGGTATTGCGGCTTCCGATCCCGAGCAGGCGGTCATTTCCACCCTTGAAACCAAAACGGATGAGATCGCCGCTGCAAGGCGCGTCATCCTGATCGCCTTCGGCAAGGCGGCGTGCCCGATGGCGCGCGCGGCCTTGCCTTTCATTGGCGACAAGCTTGCTACCGCCGTTGCGGTGACCAACTTCGAGAACCTGGCCGACATCGAAGGCGTCGAAGTGATATCAGGCGGTCACCCCTTGCCCGACGAAGGCAGTATCAGGGGCGCCGAGCTCATAGAACGCGCTGCCCTGTCTGCCGTAACAGACGATCTTGTGCTGGTGCTGGTCAGTGGCGGCGGTTCGGCACTTACCTGCGCTCCTGCCGCGGGCATCGGGCTCGCCGACAAGATCGCGCTCAACGACACATTGATCCGCTGCGGCGCCGACATCAGCGAAATCAACGCCGTCAGGCAGTTGTTCTCGCGGCTCAAGGGCGGACGTCTCGCCCAGCTCGCCTCGCGAGCCAAGGTGTTGTCGCTCATCCTGTCGGACGTTCCCGGCGACGATGTCGGCACTGTTGCAAGTGGTCCGACCGCGCTGCCTTCGGCGACGCAGGCCGAAGCGATCGCCATTCTCGACCGCTATGGCCTGGTCAAGACGCTGTCGCCTGCGCTCAAGGCGCATCTTGACCTGCTCGTCGAACGTGCCGAGGTCGCAACCAGTTTCGATCATGTCGAAAACATCGTCATCGGCAGCAATGGCATCAGCCTGCAAAGGGTCATGCACAGCGCCGAAGCCAACTATCCCGTCGTCGTCAAGGCCGACGACTGGCTAAGCGGCGATGTATCAGATGTCGCCAAGACCCTACATCGCATGGCGGTGTTTGCCGCCAGCCAGCGTGGTCCCGTGGCGATCGTCGCCGGCGGTGAGCCGACGGTGCGTGTCGCCGGCAATGGCAAGGGCGGGCGCAACCAGGAGCTGGCGCTGCGTTTTGCATTGCTGAACGAGTGGACGTCGATCAAGCGTCCCTGGGTTTTCCTGAGCGGCGGCACCGACGGCCGTGACGGGCCAACGGATGCGGCGGGTGCCATCGTCGACGCCGGCTCGACGACATGGATGCGCAAGCTGGGCTGCAATCCGGTGGCTCTGCTGCAGAACAACGACTCGTACCATGCGCTGGCGTCGTCGGGCGACCTGCTGATGACCGGTGCTACCGGCACCAATGTCGCCGACCTGCAAATACTGCTGATGCAGTAGCGGCCTCACCTGCGCCTTTCGAAATCTGCCTGGTTGGCGCTCGGCTGACAGTTGTCCTGGTGGCCGCCGCACCGCTGCGTTTGTCAGATTCTGTTGAACGTGCCGCTAAAAATGTTTACTCTCGGTGAAATAGATTCAGCGAGCAGAGGCAGGCGGCGTCGAAATGAGCAAGGCTAGGGCGGCAGAAAAGAACGGGAATTCGAAAAAGAATGGCACGGCGATGTCGGCTGCGGTTTCAGCCGGCGCCGCAAAGTCCGCTCTGGCTCACGTCTCGCCGCCGCTGCACCAGGATCCCCACGCCGTGCGTGACACGCGTGAGAAGGTGCTGGAAGTGGCGATCGGCCACGAGGTGCGTGCCTTCCGCAAGAAGCTTGGCATTACCGTTGCCGACCTCGCTTCGGCCACCGACATATCGCTCGGCATGCTGTCCAAGATCGAAAACGGCATCACCTCGCCATCGCTGACGACATTGCAGGCGCTGTCGCGGGCGCTCGGCGTGCCGGTCACCGCCTTCTTCCGTCGCTTCGAAGAGGAGCGCAACGCCGTTTTCGTCAAGTCGGGCGAGGGCGTCGACGTCGAACGTCGCGGTACGCGCGCCGGGCACCAATATACGCTGCTCGGCCATATCGGCTCCGATACATCGGGCGTGACGGTCGAGCCGTATCTCATCACCCTGTCGGAAGATTCAGACGTCTTCCCGACCTTCCAGCATGACGGCATGGAGTTCCTCTACATGCTGGAGGGCGAGGTCGTTTACCGCCACAGCAACAATCTCTACCGCATGACGCCGGGCGACAGCCTGTTCTTCGATGCCGATGCGCCACACGGCCCGGAGGAACTGACCCATTTGCCGATCAAATATCTGTCGATTATTTCTTATCCGCGCGGCCGCGGCGGCGACTGAAGGCGGCGAGGCGTTTGTTGCAGTCGAACATAACCGACCGGGCGGCCATCGAGCATGTCGGTTTGGCAGCAGCAAAAATTGCCAGCGAGTTGGATTGCTCTTATCAATTGGTAGGGTAAGCGCGGGAAAATTATGCTGAACGGGGCCTTGTGGACCGCGATAAGAACCCAAAAGGCAAGCGTATGTTCAGCATGACGCAAAAAGCCAAAGATGAATATCTTGACCACAACCAAGATAGGCGAGATTAAAGCTTTTTCTCCCTCGCCCAGCCTGATCACGTTGCATCTATGGTTTTGTCGACCTGCGCCTCGAAGGCAGAGGTCACCTGCCGCTCGGTCCAGTTCAGGATCGTGCCCAGTTCTCAGTACAGCGTAGCAGCGATCTCGCCCCGCTTCGCGCCAGGGTCAGAACGATCTTCTCGATCAACGATCGCAGCGCCGTCGCGGCCTGCGGCCGATCGTCCGGATGGTTGAGCGGCTCGGTCAGATGCGCCATCTTCCGCGCAAAGAGTGACGATATGCTCGGTAGCAGGTCCGGCTTGTCCTACGGAGCGGCGGCAAGCTGGTTCGTAAGGTCGGCCTTGCGCATCTCGAGCGCGTCTATCTCGGCCGTCATGCTCACCGCCCATCTCATTCGTCCGGGATCGAGAGGCGCTTCTATGACCTTCGGCGAAGGCACTCGACATTGGGCTGTCTGGGCCCGTTTAGTTCTGGGACCAAGCTATGCCAGCTTAACCTCGTCCGAAAGATCGGCAGCAGGACAAGACTGCGTGTTGATGGAGATCTACGAAACCCACACCAGACTGGCCGTCCCGATCGGCTTATCGTATACGGGCGAAGCAGTTTGGCCGATAAAGGGCGATTCAGGCAGCGAACGCAGACCACTGGGCTTCCTATTGAGGATGAGCAGGGAGCAACCGAGTGAGGATTGATATGGTGATGATCTGGCCGAAAGAACCGCACCACCGGAACCCGGCGTCGAGTATGTTTGCGCCAAATCTGACGCGATTGAATTCCCAGCTCTCGTGTTGTTGGTGGTAGCTACCAAACGCGCGTTGCGTAGGGCGAACTTAATAAGTTCGGCCAAGCGTACTATGACTACAGCGTGAGCGCCCTGAGCGAATGAAACAAAACAACCTGTGCCTATGGCTGCGCAACTTTTTTGGCAATCGGATCTCACACCAGCTAGACCCCAGCACTCTGGCCTCTCAGCATGCGGCCAATGCAGCTGGCATTTTTGCTTATGGCGATTATGTCGATGCTGCCACGGTTCCGCCGCCCGCAAGTGATGTTCGCCTTATCGCGTACTACCAACCGCAGTTCCATCCTACACCTGAAAATGATCATTGGTGGGGCAAAGGTTTCACCGAATGGCGCAATGTGACACGCGCCACCCCATTGTTCGATGGGCACTATCAGCCGCGATCTCCCGCCGAGCTGGGGTATTACGACCTACGCCTGGTAGACGTCATGCGCCGCCAAGTGAATCTGGCGAAGCTCTATGGGATCGGCGGCTTTGCGTTTCATTTCTATTGGTTTGGCGGCCGAAGGCTTCTTGATGAACCGATTGAGAACTATCTCAAACACCCAGAGCTAGACCTCCCATTCAGCCTATGCTGGTCGAATGAGAACTGGTCGCGTAGCAGGAGCGGAAGTGAGAAGGAGATATTAATAGCGCAGGACCATTCGCCGGGCGATGACATTGCGCTTATCCGCCACCTTGACCGGTACTTTCGGGATCCGCGCTATATCAAAATCGCAGGAAAGCCAGTTTTTACTGTATGCCGCCCTGATCTTCTTCCAGATCCGGTAGCAATACTTGAGCGATGGCGTCATGAAGCTGAAAAGGTAGGGTGGCCTGGGCTGTATATTATCGCGACTAACGCTGCTGATTTTACTGCCTACTACAAGTATGGTTTCGATGCTCTGTCAGAGCTTCCGCCCCATGGCTTGAAGGCAAGGAATGTTGAGGACGTGATCTCTATGTCGGCTTTGCGCGAGAATGGTGGCCACGTCCGGCTATATGAAGAGGCGGTTCACAATGCGATAAACACGGCTGTACCTGAAGGTCGGGTTCATCCGGGAGTTATGCCGGGTTGGGACAATTGTCCCCGGCGCCCGCGCGATGGGGTAATCTATCATGGGGCGACGCCAGAGATGTTCGGCTTCTGGCTACAGCAAGCTGTTGAGCGTGCTCGGGGAACCCTGAGGGCGAGCGTCTGGTTTTCATCAATGCCTGGAACGAATGGGGTGAAGGTGCTTACTTGGAGCCGGATTTGCGGTTCGGTTATGGCTTCCTTCAAGCATGCAGAGAAATGGACAGCGTTACAACAAAGAAGGGACGAACAATTTATTTCGATCCCGCCGACAGTCGCGGCAAGATGCTCAAAGAGCACGATGGAAACTTTAATCCGTCCTCGCTGTTGTTGTGGGACATGGTCTTGAACGAGGCGCCGTGGAATCATGTGGTCGACGTCGGTTCCAATTATGGTGAGATGCTCGCCAACGTGCAGCTGCCGGTTGGTGCGGAGGTCACGGCAATCGAACCTAACAGCGTTATCCGGCCTCACCTCAAGAGAACGCTTAAGGAAGCAGGTGTCGATGCCCGATTTGTGTGGGCAGCAGTTTCGGATTCCCTCGGAAAAGCTCGCTTTCTCCGGGATGATAAATGGTCAGGTACAAGCCGGGTCCTGCAGCCCGGAGAAACATCCGAGTACCTAGTCGAGGTACCCCAGGTGACCGTGGACAGTCTTCTAGAAAGCACTAGAGGAACCCTTCGGCTTGCAATGAAGATCGATGTCGAGGGCCATGAGGCTGCTGTTTTACGCGGGGCTCAGCGGAGTCTTGAGCGCGCCGCGAATTATTCGATCCTTGTAGAAATAAAGCATATCCCCCAGAGCGATCAGGCTTGGATATTTACAAATTTTGACGTCTTCGGCCTTGATGTCAAATCCGAGCGCCTAGTATGCCTGACCGGAATCTCCCAAGAGGAAATAATGCGGATGATACAGACCGAAGAAATTTATGCGCAGGACGTGATCATAAAGCGCAAGGGGTATCGCCGCTGATGCCAAGTTCGGTCAAATGGAAAGCGCTATGGCGGCATCCCATGGACTCCCGCAAGCGAAAGGAGTTTTGTACGGGGAGGCAACCATTGTTGCAGAAGAAAGTCGTGGGCAAGACCCGTATGTGGGTCAACCTGGCGGCGATCCTCCGCCACCCTCTTTCTCGCAATCAGCGTCGCACCTGGCGCAATGTTGTGTTGGACGGATCAACTAACACAGGGGCCGTAAACGCGGTCTTTCAGTCCACCTCCGAAGCCCTGCATAGCCGTCTGTTTGATTGCTACGTGCAAAATTCCCTGGGTCAGTTCGATCCGTCGGAATATGTTGAGATAGCTGCGGATGCCGCACCCGCAGATGCTAGCGATGTAAAGCTGATCGCCTACTACCTGCCTCAGTTCCATCCGATCCCGGAAAATGACAAGTGGTGGGGCAAGGGCTTTACCGAGTGGCGCAATGTTACTAGGGCCTACCCGCAGTTCGATGGGCACTACCAACCTAGGGTACCGGGCGAGTTAGGGTACTATGACCTGCGGGTCGTTGACGTTATGCGGCGACAAGTAGAACTTGCAAAGCTCTATGGTATCCATGCATTCTGCTTCCATTTTTATTGGTTCGGTGGAACGCGTCTGCTTGAAACGCCGATACTAAACTATCTTGAGAATCAGGACCTTGACTTGCCGTTCTGCCTTTGTTGGGCAAACGAGAATTGGTCGCGCCGTTGGGATGGCAGTGAACATGAGGTGCTAATCTCGCAGTCCCACTCAAGCGAGGATGACGCTGATCTTCTTAGATATCTCGATAAGTACTTTCGGGATGAGCGCTATCTCAAAATCGATGGCAAACCTGTGCTGACCGTTTATCGTCCTTCAATCCTTCCGGATGCAGCAAAGACGGTCGATCGATGGAGAGAAATTGCGAAGGAGCTTGGGTATCCCGGTATCTACTTGATAGCGACCAATTCGTTTGCCTTTACGGACTACAAAAAATTTGGCTTTGACGCGCTTTCGGAATTCCCTCCGCATCATGTCGCGGCGTCCAACATCCAAAACGAATTTCAGATGTCGCACTACCGCAACGGCTGGCGCGTGCGCTCATATGCCGAAATTGTAACGTCCGAAGAGACACGTAATCCAGTGGCCGGAACCGTTTTTCCTGGTGTAATGCCAGGCTGGGACAACAGTGCTCGTCGACCGACGAATGGGGAAATCATCCACGGGGCAACGCCGGCAATTTTTGAGCAATGGCTGCGCCAAGCCTTTGCGCGCGCCCAAAAGAACAGTCCGGCTGAGCGTTTCGTGGTTATCAATGCATGGAACGAATGGGCGGAAGGTGCTTATCTTGAGCCTGATAAGAGGTTTGGCTATGCGAACCTCGCAGCCTGTGCTTCGGCGATACGAAACCACGTCGATACGGCCGAGATGCGTTTCATTGCCGGCAAGCGCGTACGGCAAGACAGTTCCAAAACAATACTACTTTGCTCGCATCATGCCGGTAAGCAGGTTTTTGGAGGCGAGCGTAGCTTCCTCGACGTGGCTCGGGCGCTGGCTGAAGGTGGCTTTAATGTGGCTGTAACTGTACAGGAAGGCGTGAATTCCGAATACATTAAGGAGTTGCGGAAGTATGCCCAAGAGGTTCATATCTTCAAATACAACCAGTGGACATCTAATTCCACAGATACTTACGAATCAACGTCGCGATTTCTGAGCGTAATTGATAGCGTAAAGCCAGATGTTGTATATGTAAATACGATAGTCGTCGCTTCACCTCTTGCCGCGGCGAGATTGAGGGGTATTCCATCAATAGTACATGCGCGAGAAATTATCGTCTACGACGAGGATCTTCAGAAGCAAATTGGTCTCAGCGGCCAAGAAATCGTCAAGAAAGTTCTGGAATCTAGCGACTTCATCGTTGCCAATTCGCATGCTACTGCGCAATGCTTTTCCGGTGGCAATGTTACAACTATTGCGAATACCATTGACGTTGATTCCTTCACCGTGCCTCGCGCTGGTGCAAAGGATACTGTCACCTTTGGTTTGATTAGTAGCAATTTGCCAAAGAAAGGCATTCAAGATTTCGTTGCATTGGCGCAAATTTGCGTGAAACTGGCACCGAATGCGCACTTTCTAGTCATTGGCCCACTTTCTCGGCCATTGATCAAAGAGTACCTTTCGAGCAAAAGGCGTTTCCCAAAAAATCTCAATTTCGTTGACTACCAGCCCACCTCGCGGGAGGCGATCGGTATGGTTGACGTCGTAGTCAACTTCTCGCACTTTCAAGAGTCGTTTGGACGAACTGTGCTTGAAGGCATGGCTGCTGGGTGTCCTTCACTTGTTTATGATTGGGGTGCCCTTTCGGAATTGGTTGAGCATGGTGTGACGGGTTTCTTGGTTCCTTTTGGCGAGCCATCAGAAGCGGCTAAACACGTGCAACTCATGTGTACCGATCGAGAACTCCTGCGAAGAATGGGATCTGCGGCGCGGCAAAGATCCGAAGTATATTCATTCCCGCATTTCAAGCAAAAGGTTGTGACTTTTTGCCGTGATGCGATAGCCGCCGGTCCAGTCCTGAATGTCTATTCGGCAGTTCGCGAGAACCGCTTGAGAAACGTAGCGAGCAAGTCCGTTGACATCGTCGTTTGCGTTCACAATGCCCTGCGCGATGTAAAGGCATGCCTTGCGTCGGTGCGGACGAATCTTGGCGCGGGCCACCGGATTGTCCTGGTCGACGACGGTTCCAACGAAGAGACGCGCGAATACCTGGAGAAATTCGCGGGCGACAATAGGGTCGTGCTGCGTCGAAACGACGTTGCTCAAGGGTACACTCGATCTGCCAACCTAGGATTGGCACTGACTAGCGCGGATTTGGTCGTCCTATTGAACAGCGACACGATTGTGACCAAGAACTGGGCTGAGAAGCTTGCGGACGCGGCTTTTTCGATGCCGGGCGTTGGTGCTGTTGGGCCGCTTTCGAATGCGGCATCCTATCAGTCGATCCCGAGCATTGTCGGTACGGACAAACAGACCCCGGTAAATAACCTGCCTCGGAACATGTCGCCGGACGAAATGAACGCTTGGTGTGAAAATCATAGCACATCGGTAGTTCCGCTAGTCCCGCTCGTGCATGGCTTCTGCCTTGGCATTACACGCCAAGCCCTGGAAAGCGTCGGGAACTTCGATGAGGCGGCGTTTCCAGACGGATATGGAGAGGAAAATGACTATTGCTTCCGCCTTTCCGCGGCGGGGTTCCGAATGGTCATTGCAACTCACACCTACGTCTATCACGTGAAATCGTCGAGCTATACCGAGGAGCGCCGACACCGATTGTCTGCACGGGCGCAGGGCGTTCTATATGGTCGCTATGGACGCGGTCACTTCGATGCTGCCATTAAGTCGCTGGAGCAAAATGCAAGCCTTTCTATCGTGCGTGCTCTGGCCAAGAGCATGTACGATGAGGTTCAGCGGGATGCGCCACGCGGAAGCATTGCACGCGAACCTCACCCTTATATCTTGTCGGAACTCGACGATGGGCAGTGGCTCAAAACGCTGCAAGCCAGCGTAGATAGCAGGGTGGTTGATGGCATCGAGTACCCCGGCTTTCCTGAGCCCGCGCTGCAGGTCGGAACAGTGGGTTCATCCGGGCAGGGGACCATCGCTGAGGGATTTCGCTTCTATTCGTTCATTCGAGACGTTGCAGCGTCGAACGGAATGAATTTGAGGCCGGATTCACGAGTGCTTGATTTCGGAGTCAGCTGGGGTCGGATAATCCGCTGTCTGCTGCGAGATGTCTCCCCGTCGGGCCTCTATGGTGTTGATACTAGTGATCGCTTCTTGTCCGCTGCACGCCAATCAGGAGTTCCCGGAGATCTGAGGCTGATTCAGCCTGATGGAAATCTACCTTTCAAAGACAGTACTTTTGATGTTGTCTATGCATACTCTGTCTTCACGCATCTTCCAGAACACATTCAGAATATTTGGCTTGCAGAGATTGCCCGTACGCTAAAGCCTGGCGGGATCTTTGTCGCCACTGTGCAGCCTCCGCGTTTTCTTGAGTTTATCCAGAACGCCGACAAGGAGAAGGTCGCGAAAAGCGCTTGGCTGCAGCAACTGCAGGCGGAAGTATCAAAGATAGGAGATGCGCCTGCGCGGCTAAAGGAATCTGATTTCATTTTCTTGCCAACAAACAATGGAAAGACTTATGGCGACACGATCATGACAAGGGATTATGTCAATAAGGTTTGGGGGAAGCATTTCCTTATCGACGAGTATCTCGATGACGCTAGCCGTTTTCAACAGGCAGTAGTGACTGCTAGGCTTCGGAGATAGCTCTGAAGTCTCCAGAATGCGGCCTATACGCGCTGCATTCTGGAGACTTTTATGTCATTTGTACCGCGCCTTCTTCTAACTACAAGGCTTGCCGACCATGAACGTCGAAGCAGATTCTAGATCGGCAAAATGAGCGAACTGCCATTTCGCCTTGAACTTCCAGGCTTCTGTCCGATTTGCCGCCGGAGGACTACATTTCAGGCCAATGGACCTTGGCTTCGCGGCACACTCCTATGCAGCACCTGTCCGAACGGGTCTGTCCCTCGCGAACGGGCGCTTGCTTTAGTGCTCGAGGAAGCAGCGCCGAACTGGCGGGCATTGCGCATACACGAGTCGTCACCTGCAAACAGAGGTATTTCGGTCATATTGGCAAGAGATTGCCCAGGATATGTCGGATCCCATTATTTTCCAGATCACGAGCGTGGGGCAAGTGTGAATGGCTGGCGCAACGAGGATATAGAATGTCAAACGTTTGCTGATGCCGAGTTCGATTTGGTGGTTTCCCTGGACGTGATGGAGCATGTGTTTAACCCGGAAGCCGCATTCAAGGAAATCTTCCGGACATTGAAGCCTGGTGGATATTATGTCTGCACATTTCCGATCCAGCGTAGCCAGGTTCAGGCACTTGGAGTTCGAGCCAGTATTTCCGGCGGGCATATCACCCATCATAAAGAACCCGAATACCACGGTAATCCAATCAACCACGAGGGGGCTTTGGTTACGGTGGACTATGGCTATTCTATCCACCAACTGATCGCTGAGTGGGTACCATTCGAAGTGCGGATTTCTCGTTTTTCAGATCGTGAGCACGGAATTCTCGGAGAGTATACTGAGGTAGTCGTATGCCAGAAGCCAGGGCGGCCCCCTCCGATGTCGATGCGCTCTCAATGGGTAAGGCGAGCATTGCGTACGGTGCTAAAAAGACTGTTCGGCTGAGGTCAATTGTGGTGCGAGCCTGAATGTGCCACATACGGAAACATAATGGTCGGTGCAAATACAAGAATCGTAGGACTTGACGTTTTGCGTGACTTTGCTGCGATAATAATCGTTGTATATCATTGCAATGCATTATTGGAATTGCAAAAATGGCCACAGTATACAGGGTATTTTTCCTTCGCCGTACAGATTTTCTTCGCATTGAGTGCATTTTCACTCTGCATACGCTACCAGGGAAGACTTGAAGGTATAGGCAATATTACGGATTTTTACATCCAAAGATGTCTACGAATTGCTCCCCTTTTCTATGTGATGATGCTTTTGGTTATAGTCCGGCGCATCTACAAGGGATGGGAGTTGCCAAGCCTGCAAGAAGTGGTGCTTAACCTAAGCTTCCTGTTCCCATTTGTGCCGGGAAAGCATGAGAGCCTTGTTGCCGCAGGCTGGTCTCTGGGCTTGGAAATGATGTTCTATGCAATGTTCCCCTTGGTCGTTGCATACGTGCTGAATTTGCGACAGGCAGGTATCTGGTTTGTAATAGCGATATTCGTCCAGTGTCTTGCTGGATATTGGCTCTATTCTGCAAATTTGACGCAAAATTTCTACTGGATGGCGTTCCCGGTACAGGTCCCGTTCTTTCTCATCGGCGTCGTGGTGTTTCACTTGTTTAAGAAGGTCGACACTTGGCCTATGTCGCGTCGGGCTTCGCTGGCCGTCGCCACAGTCATCGCGGCTCCGACACTTCTCTGGGTAGGCTGGGCGTTGGGTATCTATGAAATGCGGATCGACGGTTGGCCTGTGTTCCGTCCAATCATCGGATACTTGCTCGCTCCGTTGGTGTTTGCATTTGCGATCTACTCATTCCCGGTGATCGTCAACCGTGGCACGGTCTATTTGGGCGAGATCAGCTACGGGGTCTATCTCATCCACCCCCTGATGATCCGGCTTGTCGGTGTGCCTGTTCAGAAAACGCTCTCTCAAGCGGGGGTCGGTACGCTAGAAACAACTGTACTTGTCATCGGCGCAGTACTAGCAGCGACGATCTTGATGGCATCCCTAAGTTATCGCTGGCTTGAACGACCCATGATGCAGTTGCGCGGGCGTGCCGTATTAGGCAAAGGGGCCCTGTTGGAGCCCAGACTTCGGTAACGAGGCCGACCCAGTCAAGCGGTTTTGCGCACGGGAGGCCGGTCGCGGCCGCCCTCGTCTGAGATCACCCCGGGTGCATGATTCGGTGAGTGGTCGCCGCGGGGCTGCCAACATGTGCTGATTCAATGCGATTCGATGTGCCCAGCTCATTGGTGCTCGATGTGGATCGGCACAATCCGGACCACGGCATCATCGGAACCGCGTCCTTGAGGGGGCCTCGAGGGCCTTTCATCGACCCGCTGATCACACCGGCGCGCCAGGCCAAGGCAACCATGGCGCGCTTCCGGCGACGACGGCGAGCGGACCCGTACTGCCCAGGTTCTCAGCCACGTCGGGCGGTCTCGGTGCATCATGACGGTCGCGGCTTGACACAACGCCCGGCGCAGGTTGATGCAGCCGCTGCGACAAGGGGCCAGCCTCAAGGCCAATGGCGGCAATGGTGCGATCATGTTCCCTGATCCAGCGCACAATTGCTTCGGGCTCACTGGCAATCTAGGCCTCCCTCACGACTCGCAGCAAGGTTGAACCTGAGTGCCGCGCCCGGGTGGGTCAGCGGCGGCTTCAATGCCATTTGTCGCCGGCTCCGTTGTTTTTCTACAGGAATAAAAAATTCATCACAGTTGAATTGGTATCCGGAACCTGCTAGCTTTTGTCACAGGCAGCCAATCAGGTGAGGAAACCGGGATGTGCGGAATTGTAGGACTCTTTTTGAAGGACAAGTCGCTGGAGCCCCAATTGGGCGCATTGCTGTCCGAAATGCTTGTAACCATGACCGATCGTGGCCCCGATAGCGCGGGCATCGCCATCTACGGCGGCGGCACAAAAGGTCATGCCAAGGTCACCATCCAGTCGGCCAATCCGGACGCGGACTTCAAGGGTCTGGACGCCGAACTCGGCAAGAAGATCGGCGCCAAGGTTTCGTCGACTGTAAAATCCACTCACGCGGTGCTCGACGTGCCGACCGAAAAGGTCGCCGAAGCCCGTGCGGCACTTGCCGAACTGCGCCCCAACGTCCGTGTCATGGGCGCCGGTGAAGCGATCGAAATCTACAAGGAAGTCGGCCTGCCGGTCGAAGTCGTGAAGCGCTTCGACGTCACCAAGATGAGCGGCAGCCATGGCATCGGGCATACCCGCATGGCCACCGAATCCGCCGTCACCACGCTCGGCGCACACCCGTTCTCGACCGGCCCCGACCAGTGCCTGGTGCACAACGGCTCGCTGTCGAACCACAACAACCTGCGCCGCGAGCTTATCCGCGACGGCATGCGCTTCGAGACGGAAAACGACACTGAAGTTGCCGCAGCCTATCTGTCCTCGAAGATCGCGCACGGCCAGAACCTCGGTGAGGCGCTGGAAAGCAGCCTGAACGACCTCGACGGCTTCTTCACCTTCGTCGTCGGCACCAAGAACGGCTTCGGCGTCGTCCGCGACCCGATCTCCTGCAAGCCCGCCGTCATGGCCGAGACCGACCAGTACGTCGCCTTCGGCTCCGAGTATCGCGCCCTCGCCAATCTGCCAGGCATCGAAGACGCCAAGGTCTGGGAGCCCGAGCCGTCCACCGTCTATTTCTGGGAGCACTGAGATTATGCATTCAACAAATCTTGCGACCGCGCCTCTGCACCAGGCCAACTACACGCCGAAGACCTTCGATCTGTCCAAGATCACTTTGCGCGAGTTCAACCAGGCCCTCCACAATGTGAAGGATGCCGCCGGTGAATCGAACTGGGAGGTTCTCAACCCCAAGGGCAGCCACGCCGTTGCCGTCGGCGCCGAGCACGCGATCTCGATCGATGTGCAGGGTTCCGTTGGCTACTATTGCGGCGGCATGAACCAGAACAGCACGATCACCGTGCATGGTTCGGCTGGCCCCGGCGTCGGTGAAAACATGATGTCGGGCACGATCATCGTGAAGGGCGACGCCAGCCAGTACGCCGGCGCCACCGGCCGCGGCGGCCTGCTTGTCATCGAAGGCAACGCCTCGTCGCGCTGCGGCATCTCGATGAAGGGCATCAACATCGTTGTCCGTGGCAATATCGGCCACATGTCGGCCTTCATGGCTCAGTCGGGCAACCTCGTCGTCCTCGGCGATGCCGGCGATGCACTGGGCGACTCGATCTACGAAGCCCGCCTGTTCGTGCGCGGCTCGGTGAAGAGCCTCGGTGCCGACTGCATCAAGAAGGAGATGCGCCCCGAGCACATCGCCATCCTGAAGGACCTGCTTGATCGCGCCGGCATCACCGACGTCAAGCCGGAAGAGTTCTCGCGCTACGGTTCTGCGCGCACGCTCTACAACTTCAACATCGACAACGCCGACGCTTACTGAGGAACACTATGAGCTATCACAATCCTCCGACGACGCCACGCAAGTCGGCCACGTTCGATGAATACGCGATGTCCGAAATCCGTCGCGCCGCAGCGACTGGTATCTACGACATCCGCGGCTCCGGCGCCAAGCGCAAGGTCCCCCATTTCGACGACCTGCTGTTCCTGGGCGCTTCGATCTCGCGCTATCCGCTCGAAGGCTACCGTGAAAAGTGCGACACGTCAGTCGTCCTGGGCACGCGTTTCGCCAAGAAGCCGATCGAGCTGAAGATCCCGATCACCGTTGCCGGCATGAGCTTCGGCTCGCTGTCGGGTCCGGCCAAGGAAGCACTTGGCCGCGGCGCAACGCTTTCCGGCACTTCCACCACCACCGGCGACGGCGGCATGACCGAGGAAGAGCGCGGCCACTCCAAGCAGCTCGTCTACCAATACCTGCCGTCGCGCTACGGCATGAATCCGCGTGACCTGCGTCGCGCCGACGCCATCGAAATCGTTGTCGGCCAGGGTGCAAAGCCAGGCGGCGGCGGCATGCTTCTGGGCCAGAAGATCTCCGACCGCGTCGCCGAAATGCGCACGCTGCCCAAGGGCATCGACCAGCGCTCGGCCTGCCGTCACCCCGACTGGACCGGTCCGGACGATCTTGAGATCAAGATCCTCGAAATCCGCGAGATCACCGACTGGGAAAAGCCGATCTACGTCAAGGTCGGTGGCGCGCGCCCCTATTATGACACGGCCCTCGCAGTGAAGGCCGGTGCCGACGTCGTCGTGCTCGACGGCATGCAGGGCGGCACGGCTGCGACCCAGGAAGTGTTCATCGAGCATGTCGGCCAGCCGACGCTTGCTTGCATCCGCCCGGCAGTGAAGGCGCTGCAGGATCTCGGCATGCACCGCAAGGTTCAGCTCATCGTCTCCGGTGGCATACGCAATGGTGCCGATGTGGCCAAAGCGCTGGCGCTCGGTGCCGATGCAGTATCGGTCGGTACCGCGGCACTTATCGCACTCGGCGACAATGACCCGCGTTGGGAGGAAGAATACCAGAAGCTTGGCACCACTGCCGGTGCCTATGACGATTGGCACGAGGGCAAGGATCCGGCCGGTATCACCACGCAGGACGTCGAGCTGATGAAGCGCGTCGATCCGATCGCGGCTGGTCGCCGTCTGGCGAATTATCTGAAGGTCATGACGCTTGAGGCACAGACGATTGCGCGTGCCTGCGGCAAAAACCACCTGCACAATCTCGAGCCTGAGGATCTCTGCGCTCTTTCGATCGAAGCTGCCGCCATGGCTGGCGTGCCGCTTGCGGGGACAAGCTGGGTACCTGGTAAGGGTCCCTTTTAAAACCACGAGGATTGGGAGGAGCAATTCATGGGTACGGCCTTCGAAGCCAAAATCGATCAGTCAGAGGTGACCGATCTCAAAGAGTTCGCAAGGGCTCGCAACATCAGATACTTCATGGTCTCGTATACGGACCTGTTCGGCGGCCAGCGCGCCAAGCTGGTACCTGCCCAGGCCATTTCGGACATGCAGAAGGACGGAGCCGGCTTTGCCGGCTTCGCGACTTGGCTGGACCTCACGCCAGCGCACCCCGACATGCTTGCCGTGCCGGATCCGCTCTCGGTCATCCAGCTGCCCTGGCGTCCGGAAGTGGCCTGGCTCGCATCGGACTGCCTGATGGAAGGCAAGGGCGTTGCCCAGGCACCGCGCAACACGCTGAAGCGCCTTGTCGCCGAAGCCGCCAAGGAAGGCATGCGCGTCAAGACCGGCGTCGAGCCGGAGTTCTTTCTGACGACGCCGGATGGCAACCAGATCGCCGACGAGTACGATACGGCTGCAAAATCCTGCTACGATCAGCAAGCCGTGATGCGCCGCTTCGACGTCATCGCCGAAATCTGCGATGCCATGCTCGACCTCGGCTGGAAGCCCTACCAGAACGACCATGAGGACGCGAACGGCCAGTTCGAGATGAACTGGGAGTATGACGACGTTCTCCAGACCGCCGACAAGCACTCCTTCTTCAAGTTCATGGTTCGCTCGATCGCCGAAAAGCACGGCCTGCGCGCAACCTTCATGCCGAAGCCGTTCCAGGGTCTGACCGGCTCGGGCTGCCACGCCCACATTTCGGTGTGGGATCTTGCCGGCAAGTCCAACGCCTTCGCCGACAAGAACATGGAACTGGGCCTGTCGGAGAAGGGCCGCTACTTCCTCGGCGGCATCATGAAGCATGCCTCCGCACTTGCCGCGATCTGCAACCCGACCGTCAACTCCTATAAGCGCATCAACGCACCGCGCACCGTCTCCGGTGCTACCTGGGCGCCGAACACGGTGACCTGGACCGGCAACAACCGCACCCACATGGTGCGTGTGCCCGGCCCTGGCCGCTTCGAACTGCGTCTGCCCGACGGCGCGGCCAACCCCTACCTGATGCAGGCGATCATCATCGCCGCCGGCCTCAGCGGCATTCGCTCCAAGGCCGATCCCGGTCCGCGCAGCGACGTCGACATGTACCGCGAGGGCCACACCGTCACTCACGGTGCCAAGCTGCCGCTCAACCTGCTCGACGCGCTCCGCGCCTATGACGAAGACAGCGAGCTGAAGGCTGCGATGGGCGAGGAGTTCTCCGCCGCCTACATCAAGCTCAAGCACCAGGAGTGGAACTCCTACGCGTCGCACTTCACCCAGTGGGAACGCGACCACACGCTGGACGTCTGAGGCACCAAAACAGGCACTGCGCCCGGTCATCCAGATCGGGCGCAGTCCTCTGATACACCTCACATTTCGCCGGAACACATGCGATGAAATATTCGATCTTCTCACTCGCCAAGGCTGCGCTGTCAGGCCACAAGGGCTGGACCCGGGCGTGGCGCGATCCGGCACCCAAAAGCCACTACGACGTGATCATCATCGGCGGTGGCGGCCATGGACTGGCGACGGCGTATTTCCTCGCCAACGAATACGGCATCCGCAACGTTGCCGTGCTTGAAAAAGGCTGGATCGGCTCCGGCAATGCTGGCCGAAACACCACCATCATCCGCTCCAACTACGGACTTCCCGGCAATACCGGCTTCTACGAGATGTCGATGAAGCTGTGGGAACGCATGGAGCAGGATCTCAATTACAACGCGATGGTTTCCCAGCGCGGCATCATCAATCTGTATCACTCCGATGCCCAGCGCGACGCTTTCGCCCGCCGCGGCAACACCATGCGTATCAACGGCATCGACGCCGAACTGCTCGACGCGGTGCAGATCCGCAAGGAGTTGCCGTTCCTGAATTATGACAGCCCGCGCTTCCCGATTATGGGCGGCCTGATGCAGCGCCGCGGCGGCACCGCCCGCCATGACGCGGTCGTCTGGGGCTACGCCCGCGCCGCCGACCAGCGCGGCGTCGACATCATCCAGAACTGCGAAGTCACCGGCTTCGTGCGCGACCACAATGGCAAGGTCACCGGCGTCGAGACGTCACGCGGCAAGATCAGCGCCGGCAAGGTCGGCATGGCGGTCGCCGGCAATACCTCGCGCGTTGCCGCGATGGCCGGCATGAAGCTGCCGATCGAAAGCCACGTGCTGCAGGCCTTCGTCTCCGAAGCGATTAAGCCGCTTATCCCAGGTGTCATCACCTTCGGCGCCGGCCA
The DNA here is from genome assembly GCF_900445235.1 of Aminobacter aminovorans. Lineage (NCBI taxonomy): Bacteria > Pseudomonadati > Pseudomonadota > Alphaproteobacteria > Hyphomicrobiales > Phyllobacteriaceae > Aminobacter > Aminobacter aminovorans. Next base: position 19,018 of record NZ_UFSM01000005.1, read on the forward strand.
CTTCTACATCAGCCAGTCCGACAAGGGCGGCCTTGTCTTCGGCGGCGACCTCGACGGTTACAATTCCTACGCCCAGCGCGGCAACATGCCGGTGATCGAGGATGTTTGCGAAGGTGGCATGGCGGTCATGCCGATGATCGGCCGCGTCCGCATGCTACGCCAGTGGGGCGGCATCATGGACATGTCGATGGACGGCACGCCGATCATCGACAAGACGCCGATCGACGGCCTCTACCTCAATGCCGGCTGGTGTTATGGCGGCTTTAAGGCGACGCCGGCATCGGGCCTCGTCTTCGCCCACCTCTTGGCGCGCGACGAACCGCACCCGGAAGCCGCCCGCTTCAGGCTCGACCGGTTCCGCCGCGGCGCGATGATCGATGAAAAGGGCCAGGGCGCCCAACCCAACCTGCACTGAAAGCGAGACTGGCGGAATGCGTATTGCATGTCCTTTCTGCGGCGAACGCGAGAACGGCGAGTTCACCTATCTCGGCGACGCTTCGCCCAAGCGGCCCAACTTCGCAGTCGATAGCGGCGAAAGCCCCGAGGGCGTCGAGGACGCCTTCTACGACTACGTCTATCTGCGCGACAACGTCGCCGGCTACATGCGCGAGTACTGGTACCACGGTGGTGGCTGCCGCTCGTGGCTGATCGCCGAGCGCAACACGGTGACGCATGAATTCAGGTCGGTGACCGCAGCCCCAGGCGTTGGCGCGGCCAAGCCGGTGCAGGCAGGAGAATAAAGATGTCGGGCTATTCCGGATCCGAACCGCTCGGCAGGACGGACGCACTGGACGGCACGTCGACCAGCGCGCGCAGTCAGGCAGCTTCGGCCAGCCAGTCGCACCGCCTGCGCAGTGGCGGCCTGATCGACCGTCAGCAGCCTTTGCAGTTTTCGTTCGATGGCAATGTCATGTCGGGCTTTGCCGGCGACACATTGGCTTCGGCGCTCGTTGCCAATGGCGTCAAGCTGGTCGCACGCTCGTTCAAGTATCATCGCCCGCGTGGCATCATCACCGCAGGCTCCGAAGAGCCGAGCGCGCTGGTCGAGATGCGCAGCGGCGCCCGCAAGGAGCCGAACACCCGCGCCACCACGCAGGAGCTCTATGATGGGCTGGTTGCCCAGAGCCAGAACCGCTGGCCGTCGCTGCGCCGCGACTTCATGTCGATCAATCAGCTGGCCGCGCCGATCTTCGTCGCCGGCTTCTACTACAAGACCTTCATGTGGCCGGCGAAGTTCTGGGAGAAGGTCTACGAGCCGCTGATCCGCCGTGCGGCCGGTCTGGGCAAGAGCGCCGAGCTGCCCGATCCAGATCACTACGACAAGGCCTGGGCGCATTGTGACGTGCTCGTCATCGGTGGTGGTGCCGCTGGTCTTTCGGCTGCCTTGGCGGCTGGCCGCGCCGGTTCGCGCGTCATCCTCGTCGAGGAAGACAGCCGCCTCGGTGGGCGCCTTCTCAGCGACGGCGGCGAAATCGACGGCATGCATGCCGAGGAGTGGGTGCGGCGTACGACCGACGAACTCACAGCACTTCCGAATGTTCGCATCATGGTCCGCACGGCGCTGTTCGGCGTCTATGATGGCGGCGTCTATGCCGCGCTCGAGCGCGTCAACGACCACGTTCCGGTGCCGGGTCCGCATCAGGTCCGCCAGCGTGTCTGGCGTATCGTCGCCAAGCGTTCGGTCGTGACGGCAGGTGCTATCGAGCGGCCGATCGTTTTCCCGGGCAATGACCGTCCGGGCGTGATGATGGCGTCCGCCGTGCGTACCTATGTCCATCGCTTCGCGGCGATGCCGGGCCGCAAGGTCGCGCTGTTCACCAACAATGACGACGGCTGGCGCACGGTCGAGGCGATCCAGCAGGCGGGTGGCGACATATCGGCCGTGATCGATCCGCGCGGCAAGGTGCCGGCGGAATACCAGGCGCTGGCCGAGCTCTCCGACCTGCGCGTGTTTTCGGGCGGCGTCTCGGACGTCAAGGGCGGCGTCGATGGCGTGCGCGGTGTCGTCGTCACGGACAACAATGGCCGTACGCAGCAGATCGATGCCGATTGCCTCGCCGTCTCCGGCGGCTGGAACCCGAATGTCGGGCTGTCCTGCTTCCATCGTGGGCGGCCTGTCTGGCGTGACGACATCGCCGCCTTCATTCCAGGAGAGTCGCCGAAGGGCATGACCACTGCAGGTGCCGCCAATGGCGAGTTCTCGCTTGGTGCCTGCCTGCGTGATGGTCATGCTGCGGGTGCCGCAGCTGCTGCCGAATGTGGTGCATCAGGCAATGCTGGCGAAGCCTCGGAAGCCGGTGACGAGGTCTATGCGATCTCACCGCTCTGGCAGGTCAAGGCCAAGGGCAAGGCTTTCGTCGACTTCCAGCACGACGTCACCGCCTCAGACGTGACGTTGGCACAGCGCGAAGGCTTCGAGAGCGTCGAGCATCTCAAGCGCTACACCACGCTTGGCATGGCGACCGATCAGGGCAAGACCTCCAACATCACCGGTCTCGCCATCATGGCCGAAGCCACCGGCCGTACCATCCCGCAGACCGGCACGACGATCTACCGTCCGCCCTATGCGCCGGTGGCGATCGGCGCGCTGGCCGGCCATCACCGTGACGAGAACTTCCATGCCTGGCGGCTTACTCCGTCGCATCACTGGGCTGCTGCCCGGGGCGCGGTCTTCGTCGACACCGGCCTTTGGAAGCGCGCGCAGTGGTATCCGCAGCCTGGCGAAAAGGACTGGCTGGAGTCGGTGACCCGCGAAGTGCTGGCCGTGCGTAACGGCGTCGGCTTCTGCGACGTCTCCACCCTCGGCAAGGTCGACGTCCGCGGTGCAGACGCCGGCACCTTCCTCGACCGCGTCTATATCAATGCCTTCTCGTCGCTTGCCGTGGGCAAGGCGCGTTACGGCCTGATGCTGCGCGAAGACGGCATCGTCATGGACGACGGCACGACCTCACGTATCGCCGAAGACCACTATTTCCTGACCACGACGACCGCCAAGGCCGGCCCTGTCATGGCGCATCTCGAATTCTGCCGCCAGGTTCTGTGGCCCGAACTCGACGTTCAGCTGTCGTCGGCTTCGGATCAATGGGCGCAGTTCTCGATCGCCGGACCCAATACCCGCAAACTGCTCCAGGAACTCGTCGATCCGTCCGAGGACATGTCCAACGAAGGCTTCCCCTTCATGGGCGCCCGCGAGGTCAAGCTGCGCGGCGGCGTCACCGCTCGCCTGTTCCGTATCTCGTTCTCCGGTGAAATCGCCTTCGAAATCTCTGTCCCGGCCCGTTATGGCGCTGCCATGGCGCAAAACCTGATGATTGCCGGCCGTGATCTTGGCGTCACGCCCTATGGCACCGAAGCACTTGGCGTCATGCGCATCGAAAAGGGCCACGTTGCCGGTCCAGAGCTCAACGGTACGACGACCGCCGACGATCTCGGCCTCGGCAAGATGATGTCGAAGAAGAAGGACTTCATCGGTCGCGTCATGGCAGGCCGTGAAGCACTGACGGCACCCGACCGTCAGGTCGTCGTCGGCATCAAGCCGCTCGACCAGAAGCGTCGGCTGCGCTCCGGTGCGCATGTCGTTCCCAAGGGAGCGATCCCCGGTCCGGAAACCGATCAGGGCTACGTCACCTCGGTCTGCTATTCGCCGATGCTGGAACAGTGGATCGGCCTTGGTCTGGTCGAACGCGGTCGCGAGCGTTTTGGCGAAATCGTGCGCATCCACGACCCGTTGCGCAGCGAAGACTACGAAGCCGAAATCTGCAATCCAGTCTTCTACGATCCAGAAGGAGCGCGCCAGCGTGGTTGATTATCTCTGGAACACCCAGTCGCCGCTGCAGAAGGCGCTTGTTCCCGGCCGCCATGGCGCAGCCGGTGCACAAGCCGGCGTGACGCTGAACGAGGTGCGCGACATCGTGCTGGTGCAGGTCATGGCAAGGCGCGGCAAGGCAGCGGAAGCCGCCAAGGCCGCCAAGAAGCTGTTCGGCATCGAGGCGCCGGCTACGCCCAAGGCTGTCAGCGGTAAGACGGCGACGCTGATCTGGTCGGGCCCCGATCAGTTCACGGTCATTGCGCCCCGGACCGACGAGGCGTCGCAGCTTGCGGCCATGGCGCAGGTCTTTGCCGGATCAGCATCTTTGTCCGACCAGTCGGATGGCCGCTGCCTGATCCGGATTTCAGGCCCACGTGGCCGTGATGCCATTGCCAAGTTCTCGTCGCTCGATCTGCACGACCTGGCCTTTCCGGTCGGCGCTGCGGCAAACACCTCGGTCGACCACACGGCGGTGAATCTGTGGCGCGATGCAAATGGCGCTGACGGGCACCCCGTTTACAACATGCTGGTATTCACCAGCTTCGCCGACAGCCTTTGGCATACCGTCGTGGATTCGTCGCTGGAGTATGGCGTCGACGCGGCGAGCGCCCGGGCCGCCTGATAGAGCGCAGACAGACACCAGAAGCCCCGGCTGACAGCGCGGGGCTTTTGACATTTTGGATGCTTCGGCAACGGTGCTCTGCATCGTCTTCGTAGGCAAAGTCCAAGCATGCCCGCCGGCATACTCAACCAGATCCCCATTCCCGCCAGCCATGACACGATCGTACTCCTGGACTGGATGTCGGATGAGACAGAAGGTGGCCGTAACCTCGTCAGGATAACTCCGGATGGCCAGCCGGTTTGGAAGGCAACTCCGCCGCAGAATGGGCCGATGGATTGTTTCGTTGCGGTGGAGTGGGAGGGGGCCGTCCTGACCGCCAACACGCGGAACTGCCACCGCGTGACTGTCGAC